>SHZH01000065.1 GCA_009692385.1 Gammaproteobacteria bacterium
CCATGAGTTTGTAATTAACCTGATCTCGCAGTATAATAGGGCTATTATGAAGGGAGAACGCAACATGAAATATAATTGGTCACTTATTCTTACACTATCAGCCACTTTTTTGTTAAGCGCTTGCGCCAGCAGCAGCAGTACGGATGACGAAGTCGCTCAAGCTAAAACCAATTTCGCCCAACAAAATTACCAACTCGCATTCAAACAAATTCAATCCCCTGCCGAACAAGGCGATCCTGAATCCCAATATGCACTCGGCTATATGTACTATTACGGCAAAGGCACGCCAATGAATCATGTTCTGGGTAAAGAATGGATTAAAAAATCGGCCAATGGTGGTGATTCAAATGCAGAACAAGCGTACCAAATGATTGTCACGCAAGAGCAAGAAAAATTAACAACTCCAGCGGCTAATTCTACCGATTCTACCGAAGCGAGTGACGGCACCCCAGCCACTCCCGTTGCTATAGCACCCGTTGCTATAGCACCCGTTGCTATAGCACCCGTTGCTATAGCACCCGTTGTAACTCCCGTGGTCGCTCCAGTCGCACCGATTGCCACAGCGACTGATACCACTTCTGCCGTAAATTCTGGGAATTTCACCGTCGACGAACAAGCCATTTTAAAAGCGCATGCGCATGAATATACGTTGCAATTAGCCAATGCTCCGTCAGCTTCTGGTGCGAAAAATTATATTCAACGCCATCATCTAGGTAAGGTTGCGAAATATTATTCACGCCAAGTCAATGACAAAACCACGTATACCGTTATTTATGGTCATTATGCATCGCGCAATGCGGCGTTAAGTGCATTACATAAATTACCCACCAGCATCCAAAAAGCAAAACCATGGCCACGTACGATGAGTAGTGTGCAAGCTGAAATTCGCGCGAAATAAGCTGTATTAGGCAAAACTGTAAAAAACTGGATTGCTTCGCGGAGTACCGCTTGCAATGACGGGGAGCCTACCTGGAGAGCTACAATTTATTCCCCGTGGCTTGCCGTATTTATTATCTTATGTTGAAATGTAGGTTCATATTCTGTCTAAGGATCACTATGCTTCGTTATGCTATCGATTATCCTAAATCACTAAACCAAACCGCTGAATTTTGGGCCGAGCAAGCTAAACAGTATGTGAATTGGTTCAAACCTTGGCATACTGTCACCTCAGGCAATTTCGGATCAGGTAATGTGCGCTGGTTTGATGGCGGTGAATTAAATGTCAGTTATAACTGTTTAGATCGGCATTTAGAAACGCGTGGTGAGCAAGTGGCTTTACTGTGGGAAGGGGATGAGCCAACACAAAGTAAACGCTATACATATCGACAACTCTATACTGAAGTGTGTCAATTTTCTAATGTGCTAAAAAAACTACACGTTAAAAAGGGCGATCGCGTTTGTATCTACATGCCGATGATCGTTGAAGCCGTGGTCGCGATGTTGGCTTGCGCGCGCATTGGCGCGGTGCATTCGGTAGTGTTTGCTGGTTTTTCGCCCGAATCATTAAAAGATCGCGTGATCGATGCCCGTGCTAAATTAATTATCACCGCCGACGAAGGGATGCGTGCAGGCAAAACCGTTCCGCTCAAACAAAATGTCGAAAAATGTTTAAAACAATGTCCCGATGTCGAGCACGTCATTGTGGTCAAACATACCGGCAATTCTGTACCGATCGATACGGATCGAGATATTTGGTATCACGATGCGATGCAAGCTGTCGACAGCGATTGCCTTCCGGAAACTATGCAAGCTGAAGATCCACTCTTTATTCTCTACACGTCCGGCTCTACTGGAAAACCAAAAGGCGTGTTACACACCACGGGTGGATATCTAGTGTATGTGGCCATGACGTATAAACTTATTTTTGATTATCAAGACGGCGATGTCTATTGGTGCACTGCTGATGTCGGCTGGATCACCGGGCACTCGTACCTCGTTTACGGACCCCTATGTAACGGTGCGATCTCTCTCATGTTTGAAGGCACGCCGATGTACCCAACCCCTGCTCGTTTTTGGCAAGTGATCGATAAATATCAGGTTAATATATTTTATACCGCACCGACCGCTATTCGCGCCTTAATGCGCGAAGGTGATCGTTTTGTTAAAGACAGCAGTCGAACATCACTTAAGTTATTAGCCTCAGTCGGCGAACCGATTAATCCCGAAGTATGGCAATGGTATGCAGATGTGGTGGGTGATGGTCGTTGTCCCGTGATCGATACCTGGTGGCAAACTGAAACGGGCGGCATCATGATCGCGCCTATTCCGTATCAATGGCCCTTAAAACCTGGCTCGGCAAGCAAACCTTTTTACGGCATTAATGCGGCCTTAGTCACAGAAAAAGGAAAATTACTGGAGGGTACGGCCAACGGCCAACTGGTGATTTCACAACCGTGGCCAGGCATGATGCGCACGATTTATGGTGATCATGATCGTTATTTGAAAACCTATTTTAAACCTTACCCGGGTTTTTATTTTACCGGTGATGGCGCACGCCGCGACGACGATAGTTACTATTGGATCACGGGGCGCACCGATGATGTCTTGAATGTTTCCGGACATCGTCTCGGCACCGCTGAAATTGAAAGCGCGATCGTGTTGCACGAAAATATTGCCGAAGCCGCTGTAGTGGGTTATCCGCATGACATCAAAGGTCAAGGTATTTACGCCTATGTCACACCGATGGCGGGCATCAAACCGAGCGAACAATTACGTAAAGAAACCATTGCGCTAGTAAGAGCGCAGATCGGACCGATTGCCAGCATTGACAAATTACAATGGTGTACTGACTTGCCAAAAACACGTTCTGGCAAAATTATGCGGCGGATCTTACGCAAAATTGCAGCAAATGAATTAGATCAGTTGGGTGATACCTCAACCTTGGCCAATCCAGAAATTGTGCAGCAAATTATTAGTGAGCGAGTGAAGTAATGAAATATTTATCTCGCATTATATTAACACTAATTACGTTACTTTTTTCTTCATTCCTCTATGCTCAATCCTTCAGCAACTTCATCATCTTTGGCGATAGTCTCTCCGATATTGGTAATAACACCTGGGTAGCGACCCCCGGTCGGGGCGCTAACTTCTCGCATGGCGCACCCATTTCTAATTTAGATCCAAAAACCAATCGTCCCATGATTTGGCCACACTATTTAGCAGCCATGGATATAGTTTCACAAAAAACTATTATTGCTTCAACACGGTGGTATCACGAAAGTTTAAGTAAAATTAATATGGTGTATGCGTATGCCAGCGCCGAAACCGGTACTAATTATATTAATGATCAAGTTGAACCGTTTCCTTATCCACAAAATTGCACCACGGCGGGTTTAATAAATTCTCAAGCAAGTTGCGTGCCGAATTTACACACTCAGATAAAATTTTACTTAGCTAATTTACAACAAATTAACGAAAAACCTGGCAAAAATACGATTTATATCATTTGGGCTGGCGGCAACGATGTGTTCGATAACATTGCACGTGCTATTTATCGCGTGAGTCACGCCAAAGAAAACTGGCGGCTATTATTGCCGCAACAAGAATTAGGATTTTCCTGGTTTCCCAGCATGAAAATTGTGATGGCCACTCATTTACTGATCAAAGCCGGTGTACCTGCCGATCATATCTATGTGATCACCTTACCCAATATTAGTGTAACCCCAGGAGCACGCACCTTGATCAGCAGCACTTTTCCTAATCAGCCACGCTTACAAAAATTTGCGCTAAATATTTTGAGCGGTGTTACGCATCTATTTAATTTTGATTTGCGTACTGGTTTATACGTGGGAGCCCGGACTATTAAGCAACCATTTGCTAGACCTCACGTACTGGATGTAAACCAATTTTTAGCCGAAATAATAAACAATCGGAATTTGGGTGGTACGATGTTCCCTCATGTAGAAAATAGCTGCCTAGCCGAACACGCCACACCTTACTGTGAAGGTTATTTATTTTTTAACGATAAACATCCGACAACAACCGCCGGCAAAGTTCTGGCGATTTATTTATATAATGATTTAGTTAGGGTGGGGGAAAGTTAGCCGATCAAACGGGCATCAATTTCCGAATGGTCAGTACTCGCCGAAGTAGGTGGTGCTGTGCTATTATCACCAGCATGTGCCAGCACCGACATGTTTAAGAATTTTGTCGAACGCGGTGAACTGTTTATCAAGTATGTAAACGAAAATTTATAACAATCCCTCCTAACAAGGAGGGTCGCCACGGAGTGGCGGGAGATTGTTAATTAGGATAACACTCAATGTTTAAATTGTGGCAACAGTCAAACCAACAATCAGCACATGATCGGGTGTTATTGGTGCTCGTCGTCTGCTTGCTCGCCATCGGTATTATTATGGTTGCTTCAGCATCCATGGCTATTTCGGAAAAACAATATCACCAACCGTTCCATTTCTTAGTCCGTCAATTACTTTATTTGGGTATCGGTTTCATTATGGTATTAGTGGTGCTGCGCATTCCGGTCGATTTCTGGATGAAACTTAGCATTCCTCTAATGTTGCTTGCCTTATTGTTATTGGTATTAGTGTTGATCCCCGGCATTGGTAAAGTAGTCAATGGTAGTCGTCGTTGGATCGGCATTGGTCCGCTGAGTTTACAAGTATCAGAATTTGTCAAAATGGCGATTGTGTTGTATGTCGCCAGTTTTCTAGTGCGTCATGAAGAAGAAGTGCGCACTAAAATCAGCGGCTTTCTTAAACCCATGGGACTTTATTGTTTTGTCGCTATTTTATTGTTATTGGAACCTGACTTTGGCGCGACGACGGTAGTAGGCTGTACCATTTTAGCCATGCTATTTTTATCAGGCGTGCGTTTATGGCAATTTATTGTATTAATTTCAATTGTCGCGGTGGCTTTTGCGGTGTTAGCCATTTCTGAACCGTATCGCTTAGCACGGCTAACAACATTTCTAAATCCCTGGGCGACGGCTTATGGTAGTGGTTATCAATTGACACAATCATTAATTGCCTTTGGTCGCGGTGGTTGGTTTGGTGTGGGTCTAGGTAATAGCGTACAAAAATTATTTTACTTACCTGAAGCGCATACCGACTTTTTATTCGCCGTATTAGCCGAAGAACTAGGCTTAGTTGCTGTATGTACAGTTATTGGTATTTACGCGTTATTTATTTGGCGAGTGATGCGCTTAGGCAATACTGCACAAAATCAAGGTAAAATGTTTGCTGCTTACACCGCCTATGGTTTTGCGATCTGGATTGGTCTGCAAGTATTCGTCAATATCGGCGTCAACTCGGGAATGTTGCCGACCAAAGGTCTTACCCTACCACTTATCAGCTACGGCGGCAGTAGCTTACTCATCGACTGCATCGCGATCGGCATTTTATTTCGCATCGATTACGAAACTCGCGCTCGGCGAATCAAGTTGCCGTTTTAAGGTGTTAAAGGTTGGCTAGGATATTTATTTGCACTATGGGAAATTTTTCGTAGTCTAAATTAAGTAGTTACGATGTATAAGTTTTAAATGGAGAAATTTTATGCCAAAATTTACAATAGATCAGCTCATCGATTACATAGGGAAATGGGTGGTTACAGGCGAGTTAAATGAAGCTATGTTAGCCGATAACTTTCACTTTGTTTCTCCATATTGGAAGAGCTATGACAAACCTACTTTTATTGAAAAATTTCGTGATCCAACAGAGTACCAACAAAAAAGTTTGTCAAACATCTTACGTTTTGAGCCTATTTTCAGGTTGAAAAGTGATGACCATAGGAATTTTTCAATCATATTTCAGTACCATACAAAATATGGCATAAGTGTTGATGAAGCAGTACTTGGAACAATTGAAAATGGTTTGATAGTTGAGCTTCGATCAATCTATGATTTAGAAAAAACAAAACAAGCTCATCAGCTCTAAAAGCTTTCTAGTTTATAATTTTATTTAAGCCTTCAATAACTCGGATTAATTCTATTTCAGTAACACGACCTAATTTTTTACTAAGTCGTTCTGTCGATAAGGTTCGTATTTGACTTATTTTAATCCAAGAAGGTTTATTAGTTGATTTTTTATTTGTTAGTTCTAGAGTCAAGGGAAAGCCCGCTTTTTGTGGTTGGCTAGTGAGTGCAACTGCAATAACTGTTCCAGATTTGGCATTGAAAATATCATGACTTAAAATTAGTACTGGACGCAATCCAGCCTGTTCTCTACCACGAATTGGATCTAAGTCCGCCCAAATAATGTCACCTCTTAATATTTCGGCCACGACTTAATATCCTCAGTAAGACCTAGGTCTGCTAAATTTTGTTCAAAAGCAACATCTAACTTAGCACATTCTTGTGCAAGTTGATCACTTTCTAAATTTTGTAGCGTTTCCCTTATTGATACTTGAAAAGCTTGACTACGATTTTTGAAAATTTTTCGCTTTATAAAAGAATCAATTTTTCTCAGTTGAGTATGATCAATTGAAATTGCCACTTTTGCAACAGCCATGATATTTTCCTCTATTGTTGAATTCTATGTCATTATAGTATGAAATAAGTATGAATCCAAGCTGAATTGTCTTTAATTTCATTTATAGTATAATCTTCGCTAGTTAAGGCGGTAGGCAAAATGCACCACAAGAAAATTCTCATTATGGCGGGTGGCACGGGCGGACATGTATTTCCTGGTTTGGCGGTTGCCGAGCTGTGGCGCGCACAGGGCTATCAAGTTACCTGGTTCGGTACCTTGCACGGTTTAGATGCTAAATTAGTTCCCGCCGCTCATCTTTCTTTTTATCAAATCAAGATAACTGGTTTGCGTGGTAAAGGCCTATTAGGGTATTTGCAAGCACCGTGGAAAATTTTGCGCGCAACGGCGCAATCCATCAAGTTAATTCGTCAACTAAAACCCGATGTGGTGTTGAGCATGGGTGGTTATGTTGCGGGACCCGGTGGCATTGCGGCGTGGTTGTTGCGGAAGCCTTTGATCGTGCATGAACAAAATGCGATCCCTGGCACTACCAATAAATTATTATCCTACTTTGCGAAACAAATTTTAACTGCTTTTCCGATTGCTTTTAGAGATCACAAAAAAATGTGCTGGGTGGGCAATCCGATCCGTGCCAGCATTTCAGAATTACCGATCCCGGCAACGCGTTTAGCGGGACGTACCGGCGCGTTGAAAATTTTAGTGCTCGGTGGTAGCCAAGGCGCACAAAAAATTAATCGAATTATTCCCGAACTATTAGCTCAGTTTTCTGAAAGTGAACGTCCTATTGTATGGCATCAAACCGGCGCGAAGCATCATGAAAAAACTTTGCAACATTATAATTCAGTGATCGCAGGAGTAGAAGCGAGGGGTGGCGCGGAGGCGGATACCTTGAACGCGTTAGCGGATAAGGTGCCGCAGCGACAGGACCCCGAGCCAAACGTCGTACCATTTATTGATGACATGACTGCCGCATATAACTGGGCCGATTTAGTCATTTGTCGCTCGGGTGCGTTAACTGTTTCAGAATTAGCGGGTGCGGGTGTTGCGAGTATTTTAATTCCCTTTCCATTCGCCGTTGATGATCACCAAACGGCAAATGCTAAAGTATTAGTCGATGTTAATGCTGCAGTGATGATTCAAGAACGCGATTTGCACATCGAGAAATTGCGAACACTCATCGAAGATTTTAATCAGCATCGCGAAAAACTAATCACTATGGCAACTCAAGCACGTATGCTCGCCAAACCTAAAGCAACGCAGCAAGTCGTTGATATCTGTCTTAAGGAATGTGTATGACCTCAATCAAATCAGCCATGCGAAAAATCACGCGCTTACATTTTGTCGGCATTGGCGGTAC
>SHZH01000066.1 GCA_009692385.1 Gammaproteobacteria bacterium
TTGCATTGCGTCCTGACTTGCCAATCTGGTTACTTTTACAGAATGGACAGGTGATTTCTTGGTAGCAGCTCATAAGGTCTTTTAGGTAAGTGTGATTTTATTCTGCCCGTGATTTTAATCTATCATCACAGATTTAACCCACTACCCAGCTAACGTTTGTCGGTTTAGTGGGTTTGATGGATCCGCCTAGAGTGGAGGTGCGTGAAGCAATCAAGCTCTGCCATCAAGCAGGTATCGCGGTGAAAATGATTACGGGCGATCAAAAATTAACCGCTTCCGCAATTGCGAAAGAAATTTGTTTGGTGGGCGCTGTGATTGATGGCACTGAATTGACCAGTATGACTGATGCCGCCTTAACTGCGCGTATTAATCATATCGGCGTGTTTGCGCGTACCGCACCTGAACAAAAAATGAGAATAGTCAGTGCCTTAAAAGCATCAGGTCATATTGTTGCCATGACGGGTGACGGGGTGAATGATGCCCCCGCGCTCAAATGTGCAGATATTGGTATTGCAATGGGAATCACAGGCACGGATGTCGCTCAAGAAGCGGCAACGATGATACTCACCGATGATAATTTTGCCACTATCGTTAAAGCGGTGAAAGAAGGACGCGGTATTTATGAAAACATGGTTAAGTTTATTCGTTTTTAATTATCCACCAATATTGGGGCAATTTTTTGTGTTGCGGTTGCACCGTTGCTGGCGTTGCCGCTACCGTTTACGGCGATACAATTACTGTGGATTAACATTATTATGGATGGCCCACCTGCGCTGGCACTGGGTGTTGATCCTGCACGACTCAATAGTATGAATGAAGCTCCGCGCAAACCCGATAATCGTATTTTATCGTTACGGCGGCTGGGTAATTTGTTTACTTATGGTTTAACGATGGCCATTGGTACCCTGGGTGTGCTGATTTATGATTTACAACTAAATGATGCAAATCATGCTACTAGCTTAGCCTTTACCACTTTTGTACTGTTCCAAGTATTCAATGCCTTTAATGCGCGTGCCGAAAAAGGCAGTGCGTTTAATCGACATTTTTTTGCTAATAAAGCGTTGTGGTCGTCCATTGTCGGTGTGGTGTTATTACAAATAACCATTGTGCAATGGTCAGCGACTGAAACCATTTTTCATACGACTGCATTAAGTACAATGGACTGGCTACGGGTATCGCCTCATCGGTGCTGATTTTTGAAGAGTTTCGCAAGCTGGGCATGAGGCTCATGACGCGCTAAATCATTACGAACGGGTTATTGGGTGTTAGAATAGCTTCATCAAATAGGGTTCAGTTACGTTTATTACCCAATACCGTTCACTACGCATTCTACTTAAAAGAGGATTCTATGCGGAAACTTATACCATCTACCGCCCTGATTGGAACAATACTGGTCATTGCTATCACTGTATTTGTCGCCTTTCACTATGTGTTTCTTGATCTCTTCGTTGACTTGTGGTGGTTTACATCATTAAAGTTGGAATACTATTTTTGGCTAAGACTGCTGTATAAGTTTTTTATTTTCGGCGGTGTGTCACTGTTTTTCTTTGTCCTTTTCTTTGCGCATTTTTGGATTGCTTCCCGTTATTTAGGTTTAAACCCGCCTGATGACATTGTAGACAATGTCGCAAAGCGACTACGCTTTCAACGTATAGCCGATTTATTCATGAGTTGGTCGGTAAAAATATACACGCCTATTTCACTGGTATTAGGGGTTTTTGTTGCCCTGCCATTTTACGATCAATGGAAATTGGCGTTGCTGTATTTTTTTAGCCGTGACTCAGGGGTAAAAGAATCCATTTATGGTAATGATGTCAGCTTTTATATGTTGTCATATCCGTTATATATGCTGGTTCAGCAAGAGCTACTGGTCACTGCGTCACTGATATTAATTTTTGTCGGCTTGCTCTATTGGTTAGAACATATTTTCGTTCCTAATCAACGTCAGGAATATCACACAGGTGCAAAAGTCCATTTAATGGTATTAATCGGTTGTGTGGTACTTTTTGTCGTCTGGGGTTTTTTATTGCAACGCTTTTCACTGTTGCACACTAACTCTCACGAGCCTATTTTTTATGGCCCGGGTGTCGTAGAAATGCGTTATAAACTACCGATTATCTGGCTAGGTATCATTACCTTTATTGCCACTGCATTCTCGGCAAGTTTGTTTATTTTTTCTCAAAAGCACCGTGGTAAAGCCCCGTTTCTCGTTTCATTAACGGCTTTTTTATGTATGTTAGGGCTGTCACGCGTCGAGTTTTTACCCCAACTGATTGAAAAATTTCTGGTTATTCCTAATCCTGTGGTGATGGAAAAACCTTATATGCAGGCGAATATCGATTCGACCTTAGCAGCTTATGATTTAAATAAAGTTACCGTTAAACCATTAGAAATAAAACAAGATGCCACCGCTGATATTGAATCGTGGGCGACACAAAAACATTTTGAAAATATACCTGTTTGGGATAGAGAATTTCTGCTGCCTATGTATCAACAGCTACAAGAAATTAGACCTTATTATCACTTTCATGAAGTGGATGAAGGTCGTTATAATTTACTTGATCATACGCGGCAGACCAATCTTGCAGCGCGTGAGATTGAAACTTCCAAATTACCGAAAGCGGCGAAAAACTGGGAAAATATCCATTTACGCTACACACACGGCGTGGGTGCTGTGATGACACCTGCCGCTCAAGATGCAGGTAATCCCTTAGTCTGGTATTTAAAAAATCTAAATATGGAGTCTGATGTCGGCATCAGCGTCGCCAATCCAGATATTTATTTCGGTGAATCCGACTACAACTACGCTATCGTGCCTAATAGTCTAAAGGTGCTGGGTATCAAAAGCTCTGATAAGAGCGAAGAACATGATTACACGGGTAAAGGTGGGATATTCATTTCCAGCCTATTCAAAAAAGCGTTATTCTCTGTTTATTTAAACGATTTTAAAATATTCTTCTCACCTAATATTACTGACAACAGTCAGTTGATGATCCATAGAAACATTGTTGAACGCGTTCATAAAATAGCTCCATTTCTTCAATTAGATAAAGAACCGTATTTGGTACAAACAAAAGACAGGTTCTATTGGATATTGGATGCTTACACCATCAGCAATCTATACCCTGTGTCAAAACCAGCCGCTGAGGATTATTTAGCCAGCGACGATCAATTTAACTACATTCGCAATTCCGTTAAAATTGTCGTTGATGCGTTTGATGGTAATGTTGACTTTTATCTATCCGATCCCTCTGACCCCATTATTCAAACCTATAACCGCGCCTTTCCTGGTTTGCTTAAAGATTTAAATACCCTGCCAGATGAATTGCGAGAGCACTTACGTTATCCGCGTGATTTGTTTTATATGCAGATGAAAGTGTATGCAAAATACCATCAACATAGTCCTGAGTTATTTTACGAACAAGGTGAAACGTGGCAATTTGCGAATGTGCGCGGCAAACCCGTCATGCCTTATTATCAAACGATGGATTTTGGTAATTGTGATAATAAAGAAGAATTTGTATTAATTAATCCGATGACTCCGATTAACAGAAACAATCTCAGTATGATTGGCATGGCAAGTACTGTTGATGGCAACAATTGCAACGTAAATTACAAGCCCAATATTACGGTCTATCAGTTTGCTAAAGACGTGCAAGTTAATGGTCCTGCACAGGTTGAATCTTTGATTAATCAAAATACCGAAATTTCTGAAAAAATGACACTATGGGATCAGCATGGCTCACAAGTTGAATTAGGTCGCATGGTTATTTTACCGATAGGCAATACTATTCTTTATGTGCAACCTGTGTATTTAACCTCAACAAACAACCCAATTCCTCAATTAAGCCGCCTGATTGTCTCTATGGGCAATCAAGTAGTTTGGGATACTTCTTTATGGTCAGCTTTTGAAAAATTAAAAACACTGTATGCAAAAACTGCCGCTGATGTGGGTAGAACTGGAACAAGACCTAAAGGGAATTAACACGTTAGGTAGCGTTTTAAATCTGTTATTTTTACTTTTAAGAATGACTGCCAGTCCTTTTAAAGGACTGGCAGTCATTAAAACCAACGAATCTATCAGGCAGAATTTCTCGCCGCATTAATAATGCCAAACATACAGCGCAATATTAAAGTACGGTATTCTTTTTCAGACTCTTTACCCTTAAGTTCATCATCGCGTAACTGCTGTAGTGCGTATTGCTGCATAGTGATTAGAGGTAAAACAATATGCTCGCGTTGCTTGATGGAATGACGCGTCGCGCGGTTATCATCCATCAGTGATGGTAAGTTACACACGGCGATGATATTTTCTTTGGATAAGGCGAACTCATTAAACATCGTCTGCCACAGTTCACCAAACTCAGGATCGTCAGCAATATAGGCAGTGGCTGGATAATAGGCTTTTGTTAAGGACATCATGCTGTTGCCTAGCAGAGTGCGGAAAAATAATGACTGCTCATACAATTTCTGCAAATCAGCTAATTTGTCCTGTTCAACCAATTGTGCAATCGCACTACCCACGCCAAAAAACCCAGGTATGTTTTGCTTCATTTGCGCCCACGCGCCCACAAAGGGAATTGCGCGTAGCTCTTCAAACCGCAAGGCTTGGTCTTGATTACGTTTCGCAGGACGTGAGCCAATATTGGTATCGGCAAAATAAACCAATGGAGTCATTTTTTCTAAATAAGGAACAAATTGCGGGTGATTTTTTAACGCCAAATAGGTTTGATGCCCTGCACTGGCTAATTCATCCATCAATTGTTTTTCGGGGGCAGAAAATGAATGCGTGTGGTGCGGAAATACATGAGTCATCACGCCCGCAGAAATAAGCTGCTCTAAGTTATAACGACAGGATTCTACTTTGCCATAATTAGAGCTAATCGTTTGCCCCTGAATGGTAATTTGTACTTCTTTATTTTCAATGGTTTCACCTAATGAGGCGTAGAAGTCGTGGGTATTACCGCCGCCGCGTGCAGGTGGCCCGCCGCGTCCATCAAAGAAAAGTGCGGTGATACCGTATTCTCTGGAAATGCGCGTCAGTTCTTCTTTAGCACGAAAAATAGACCAGTTGGCGCATAAATAACCGCCGTCTTTTGTGCCGTCAGAAAATCCCAACATCATGGTTTGTTTATTGCCGCGTGCGGCTAAATGTTGGCGATAGGCAGGAATGGCGTACAGTGTTGCCATAACGTGATGCGCATCAGCTAAGTCTTCAATGCTTTCAAACAACGGTACAATATCCAGCGGTAACTGCTCTTCGTTGGCAATTAATAATTGCGCGAGTTTAAACACCTCAATGACTTGTATCGCCTTGCCGCAATGGCTAATAATATAGCGATGACACCCCGTCTCACCGTTGCTGTGCTGGACGGTTTTAATCGCGGTAAAGGTATTGAGTAATTCCAGCATCATGGGTTCTTCAATGCCTAATGCCATTGGTTCAAAGGCTAAATTTAATACCACCTCCAGTTGCTGAGTGTCACTGAGCTGATTAAATTCGCTGAGCGAAACGACTAAGCCTCGGCTATGAAGCACGGAAATAAGCTGTTGCCAGAGTTGATGATGTTTTGAGCTGTCTTGACGGACATCTAAACTAGCAAAATGAAAGCCAAAAATCCGCACATTGAGCAGGAGTTTATCCAGCAAGTCTAAAAATAGCCCATCATGATCACGAATAAGGCAGTCCCGCGCTTGTAATAATAACTGCTCAAATTCTATTGCGCTGGTGTATGGCTGTGCGCCACCATACAAACTTTGATAAATTTTTTGCTCTGCTTCGGCAATCAATACATCAACGTCTTTGAAGCTCAAACGGCGTTTAAGGGCGCGTATTTCACGGTAATAACAGCGCAAAATGGTTTCGCGTAACCGTTGTGCAACCTGCAAAGTCGTTTCATGCGTCACAAACGGATTGCCATCACGATCGCCACCCGGCCAAAAACCAATATGCACTAACTGTGGATTGTCGAAGTCAACAACAGGAATATGTAACCCATTGGCTAATTGTTCAACAATGGCTGAAATAGAGGGATAAAATACAAATTCCAAATACCAGCATAAACTAATCGCTTCATCCAATGGTGTCGGTTTTTCGCGTTTAAAAAATGCGGTTTTGGCGAGTTGTTGCAATAACAAGTTGATTTCATCGACATTATTGTTACGCGATGCCTCTTCTAAATCATTAATAATACCCAGCACTGCACCTGGATAAAACTGCGTTGGATGCGCGGTTAATACTAAACGTACACTAAAGGTTTTGAGTTTTTCTTTAAGTAAATCAAGCGCGTCGGTCGCGGTTGCTTGTGCTAACAACGCAGTCATTGTGCCGCTGCCATTCAAATCATTAAGCTGCTCAAATGCGGCTTCTTCTAAGGAATCAAATAGCACCACTTGCCGCTCAATGTATTGAATAAATTGAAAGAGCATTTTGAAGCGATTTCCGCTGCTCAAATCAGCGGCATAATTAGTAAAAAAACCGTTAATAATCTCAGTGGGATTTTGGTTGTTTGCAAAACCCTGTTCACACGCCTGCCCTAATAAGGGTAATAACGTGCCTATACGCTGCACGTCTTTAAACGGCAGGTTTAGAAAAAGGCTATTATAAATGTGATAGCGGGTGGACACAATTTGTTGATATTTTTTGCTCATAATTTACTCATTATCCTAAAAACTAATATTGTTGTATGACATCTACAGAAAAGTGTCACACGCTTTTTTTAATACTGGAAAATACCAACTCTTCCAAAAATAACACAATGTCTGCCTCATCCTTATTAGCACCAAAATCAGTCAGTGAAGGCAGGTTTTTCATAAAAAAAGCCTGAAAATGCGCCATTTCAATAATGGTTGATGCCAAAGATTTTGGATATTTGTAGCTTGGGCTACATTCTAAAATGATTACGCTGATAGCTGCACACAGGTCTTTATAGGGTTTAAATAACTGATCTTTATTATCTTCAGAGACTTTTTTGGTTAAATAGGTTTTAGACCCTTCGGTAATAATAATTTGATGCAAAATACTTTGATCTACATAGTTGGTTTTAATATCGTCATCTATCGTTGTTGCCAATAATTGAATAACTTTTTTCAGCTTGATAACAGGGTCATCGATATTGTTGGTATGGACAGACACCCGATATTCCAGCCAATTCCAATACCACGCGACAATGTAGATCAGTAAGCGATGCTTGTTTTCAAAATAGCGATAAATCCCTGCCTCTGTTGTACCAATATCAACTGCCAGTTTTTTAAACGTGAAGGCTTCAAAACCATTGTCATAAATCAACCGAATGCTGTGCAGAATAATTTTTTTGCCCAATTCGGTGTGTTCTGGATTTTTGAGAAATAATTTCTCGTTCATTTTAATGTGTAGCTGGATGTCCATAGCGTCCTGATTTTAGTTTTTCTCTACTGATACGGTAAAAAATAATAACTGAAAGTATTGTAACTTGCAAAGATAGTGTTACTATCTTGCATAAGCGCATTGCTTTCCCCCAAAAGGAATATTATGACAACACTGGTAATGGGTTAAATCTGTGATGATATAGCCAAAGCAGTATAATTTGATTATTTTAAATTAGATGACATATTCAGCCGATTTCCGCCAAAAAGTATTGACGATTAAAGAACAAGCAGGGCTAACACAAGCGGAAGCGGCAGTGCGTTTTGGTGTTGGAGTGGCAAGTATAAC
>SHZH01000067.1 GCA_009692385.1 Gammaproteobacteria bacterium
CGAATCAACGATTTTAAAGCCGTCGCCGAGCCGCGTTCGGAAGGCACGATCGTCAGCGTGAAAGATGGTATCGTTTTAATCTACGGATTAGCCGATGTCATGTACGGTGAAATGATTCAGTTTGAAAACGGTGAATATGGCTTGGCGCTAAACTTAGAACGCGATGTTGTCGGTGCCGTAGTATTAGGTAATGCAGAAAACATTGTTGAAAATCAAAAAGTAAAATGTACGGGCCGCATGTTAGAAGTGCCGGTGGGTCCCGGATTATTAGGTCGCGTGGTTGATGCGCTTGGTAATCCCATTGATGGTAAAGGTCCAATTGATTTCACCGAAATGGCGCCAATTGAAAAAATTGCGCCTGGTGTCATTGCACGCGAACCCGTTAACCAACCCTTACAATCTGGATTGAAAGTGGTCGACGCTTTAGTACCCGTCGGTCGGGGCCAACGTGAATTGATCATCGGCGATCGTCAGACGGGTAAATCAACCGTAGCAATTGATACCATCATCAATCAAAAAGATACTGGCGTAAAATGTATTTATGTTGCGATTGGTCAAAAAGGTTCGTCAGTTGCTGCCGTAGTCAGTAAATTACAAGAACATGATGCGCTGAAAAATACTATTATTGTCGCTGCCAATGCTTCGGATACGGCCGCGCTGCAATTTATTGCGCCGTATGTCGGTTGTTCGATGGGTGAATATTTCCGTGATCGCGGTGAAGATGCACTTATTGTTTATGATGACCTCACCAAACAAGCTTGGGCTTATCGTCAAATTTCCTTATTACTCCGTCGTCCGCCGGGTCGTGAAGCGTATCCAGGCGATGTCTTCTATTTACACTCACGTTTATTAGAGCGCGCTTCGCGGGTGAACGCTGAATATGTTGAAAAAATGACTAAGGGTGCTGTGAAAGGCAAAACGGGTTCGCTGACTGCCTTGCCAATCATTGAAACGCAAGCCGGCGATATTTCCGCATTCGTACCGACCAACGTGATTTCGATTACTGACGGTCAAATGTTTATGGAAACGAGTTTATTTAACGCCGGTATTCGTCCCGCGATCAATCCGGGCTTATCCGTATCACGCGTCGGCGGTGCAGCGCAAACTAAGATCATTAAAAAACTCGGTGGCAGTCTGCGGTTAGTGCTAGCGCAATATCGCGAGTTAGAAGCGTTTGCGCAATTTGCATCTGATCTCGATGACGCGACTCGAAAACAATTAGAGCATGGTCAACGCGCCACTGAAATTTTAAAACAGCCGCCAAGCTCACCCTTAAGTGTAGGCGAAATGTCAGCCAGTTTATTCGCCGTCGATCGCGGTTATTTAAGCGATATCGCGGTAGACAAAGTCTGTGCATTTGAACGCCAGCTACATAGCTTTTTGAACGATAAATATTCGAGCTTAATGCACTCAATTAATGCTAATCCAGCATTAACCGAAGATCATGAGCAACAGTTAAAAAAATCGATGGATGAATTTAAAGCAACTCAAAGTTGGTAACCCAAACTTAGTGGAAACAGAATAGATGTCTTCATCAAAAGAAATACGCAGCAAAATAAGCGGCATTAAAAATACGCAGAAAATTACCAGCGCTATGCAAATGGTCGCAGCGAGTAAAATGCGTCGCGCGCAAGATCGCATGTATCGTTCGCGTCCGTATGCTAAGCGGATCCGCCAAGTCATTAGTCATATTGCCAATGGTCATCCCGAATATCGTCATGCGTTTTTGGAAGAGCGTGAAATAAAACGCGTGGGTTATATCATTGTGTCATCCGATCGTGGTTTATGTGGTGGCTTAAATATTAATCTTTTTAAAAAAGCCCTGACCTCGTTGAAGGCCTGGCATAACAAAGAAGTTGAAATTGATCTGTGTTTGATCGGTGTTAAAGCCGAACATTTCTTCAAGCGGATCGGCGGTAAAATCGTTGCTAATGCCACGCGCCTTGGTGAAACACCGAGCGTCGTTGATTTGATCGGTGTGGTGAAAGTGATGTTAGATGCCTACCGTAATGGCACCATTGATGCGTTATTTATTGTCGCGAATAGTTTTGTAAATACGATGAGCCAAGTACCTCAGGTCAACCAACTATTACCCATCGTTCATGCAGCCGCAGAAGAAAGCGAGAGCGGGCATTGGGATTATATTTATGAACCGGATGACGCGAAAAAAATCTTAGATAGCTTGCTGGATCGTTATATCGAATCGCAAGTGTATCAAAACGTGATCGAAAATATTGCCTGTGAACAAGCATCACGTATGGTTGCCATGAAAAATGCGACCGACAATGCGGGTAAAGTAATTAAAGATTTGAAGCAAGCGTATAACAAAGCGCGGCAAGCGGCAATTACGCAAGAATTGGCCGAAATTGTCGCGGGCGCCGCGGCCGTATAACACTAATTTTAGAAGAGGAACTAACATGAGCAATACTGGTAACATCGTCCAAATCATTGGCGCCGTCGTCGACGTCGAATTTCCTACCACGGCGGTACCCAAAATTTTTGACGCCTTAATTGTAAAAGACAATAACTTGGTTTTAGAAGTGCAACAGCAACTCGGTGATGGCATTGTGCGCACAATTGCGATGGGCGCTTCAGAAGGTTTGAAACGTGACATGCAAACCACCAATACCGGCAAACCGATTGAAGTTCCAGTCGGCAAAGCGACCCTTGGTCGCATCATGGATGTTCTCGGTCAACCCATTGATGAAAAAGGTCCGATTGCCACGAATGATCGCTTACCGATTCATCGCAGCGCACCACCGTTTGCGGATCTGGTCGGCAACAGTGAAATTTTAGAAACAGGTATTAAAGTGATCGACTTAGTTTGCCCGTTTGCTAAAGGCGGTAAAGTCGGTTTGTTCGGCGGTGCCGGTGTCGGTAAAACCGTTAACATGATGGAATTAATTCGTAACATCGCCGTTGAACACAGTGGTTACTCCGTATTTGCCGGTGTCGGTGAGCGAACACGTGAAGGTAACGATTTCTATCACGAAATGGCCGAATCAAAAGTATTAGATAAAGTCTCTCTTGTTTACGGACAAATGAACGAGCCCGCTGGTAACCGCTTGCGCGTGGCGTTGACGGGTTTAACAATTGCGGAAAATTTCCGTGATGAAGGCCGCGATGTATTATTATTTATCGATAATATTTACCGTTACACCCTCGCAGGTACTGAAGTCTCAGCACTATTAGGTCGGATGCCATCCGCGGTAGGTTATCAACCGACATTGGCGTCGGAAATGGGTTCGTTACAAGAACGCATTACGTCCACTAAAACGGGATCGATCACGTCCGTACAAGCCGTTTATGTGCCAGCAGATGACTTAACCGATCCAGCGCCCGCCACGACATTTGCACACTTAGATGCAACCGTGGTGTTATCGCGCCAAATCGCTGAGTTAGGCATTTATCCGGCAGTGGATCCGCTCGACTCAACCAGTCGCCAACTCGATCCGGAAATTGTGGGTGAAGAACATTATCAAGTGGCTCGCGGTGTGCAAAAAACTCTGCAACGTTATAAAGAATTACGCGATATTATCGCGATCTTAGGCATGGATGAATTATCCGATGAAGATAAACTAACCGTCAGTCGTGCTCGTAAAATTCAACGTTTCTTATCACAACCGTTTTTCGTTGCCGAAATTTTTACCGGTTCACCCGGTAAATACGTACCATTGAAAGAAACCATTCGTGGCTTTAAAGATATATTAGCCGGCGAATATGATGACTTGCCCGAACAAGCATTTTATATGGTTGGGAGCATTGACGAAGCGGTAGCAAAGGCGAAAAAACTCTAAGCATAACCAATCCTTAGAGAGAGAAATGCAGTGGAATTGAGATATTAAATTATGCTTACGAATAAAAAAACCTTACATATCGACATCGTTAGTGCTGAACAAGAAATTTTCAGCGGCGAAGTCGAGTCGGTAATTGCCAGTGGTGAGGGCGGTGAATTGGGTATCATGCCAGGCCACACGGCATTACTAACTCAATTGAAACCTGGAGTTGTACGCTTGTTAAAAAATAACGGCGAAGAAGATACTTTCTTTGTTTCCGGTGGCATGCTTGAAGTGCAACCACATTTGGTAACTGTGTTAGCAGACACCGTAGCCCGCGCAGCGGATCTTGATGAAATGGCTGCTGTTGAAGCTAAAGAACGCGCTGAAAAAATCCTCGCCGATAAAAGCGCTGATATCAACTACACACTGGCTGCAACTGAACTGGCCGAAGCCATGGCACAGTTGCGCATCATTTCTCAGATGCGTGATAAATTAGGCATTAAGTAGTCATAAATTTATGCTGACTCCAGAATGGCATGCTGATATCGATATTAACGAGATTGTTGTAAAAAACATCCTTGCCGCTCAATTTCCTGATTTAATCATCCTTTCTATTAAACTAATTGGAGAGGGGTGGGATAATCGTGTTTACTTGGTGAACGAGAAAATTGTTTTTCGCTTCCCACGCCGCAAAGTTGCCGTTGAATTAATTGCACGTGAAAATAAATTATTACCTAATTTGCCATCGTTTGCCGATGTGGTTATTCCGATCCCCTATTTTATTGGTTCACCAAGCGAGACTTATCCTTATGAATTCCAGGGTTATAATTTAATTTCAGGCACATCAAGTTATCGCGCTAACTTAAGTAATAACGAAAGAAATTTAAGTTTACCTACTTTGGCTAAATTTTTACGACAATTGCATAGTATTGATGAGAAACACGCCATTTTATTAGGCGCTGAATCTCAAGTATTTGATCGTAGCGAAATGAATATGGATAGTGTAATAACTGTTTTACAAGAACGGGTTAAAACTATTATCGATACAAATATTTTTATTATTAATCAAGATCTATTTCAAGAAGAAATCAATACCGTAAAAAACCTTAAATTAGATTTTTCTGAGAAATGTTTAGTTCATGGTGATTTAGATTGCCGACATTTAATTTTTAATGATAAAGAATTAGTGGGCGTTATTGATTGGGGCGATGCTGGAATCAATCATAAAGCAGTTGATTTAAGCATTATTTGGCTTTTTTATCCAATGGAGCAACATGCGCAATTTTTTGAAATTTATGGCGAAGTAGATGATGCCTCCTGGCAGTATGCACGCTTTTTAGGTTTATATGGTGCATTTACTCTAATGCTTTATGGACATGACATTAATGACCGCGCTTTATTTTCTGAAGCGGTTAACGCCGTTAAACGTATTAAATCAAAATTATTGATTTAAACTTTTTAGTCACACCCAATAAGCCGTCGTCGTCATCACCTTCGCTTGAAAGTGCATAATGGTTCGCACCCAATGTGGTAAATTTTTAGCACCGGCTGCGAGGGCAGCATCAGCATGTTCTTTTTCATCAATTTTCATCTGCGTGACGATGGCGCGACTTTTTAGATCATCTCGTGGTAATTTTTCTAAATGACTCGCGAGATGTTTTTCTACTTGGCGTTCGGTTTCGAGGACGAAGCCCAAACTCCACTGATCGTTTAATAAACCAGCGAACGCACCGAGTGAAAAAGCACCGACATACCATAAGGGGTTTAGATAACTTTGATGGCTGTGTAATTCGGTGAGACGTTGATTGCACCAGCTCAGGTGATCCAATTCCTCGGCGGCAGCGCGTTGCATCGCGTGCTTAATGTGTGGATCACGAGTCGTGAAGGCTTGGCCTTGATATAAGGCTTGCGCACAAATTTCGCCGACTTGATTTACGCGCATGAGTGCTGCAGCCTGTTTTTGCAGAGTTAGGGTGGGGGCAGCCGAGATCTCAGCTGAATGTTGGTCAGCTGGATTGGGACGGCTACTTTTTATACCGATACCGTGTATTACTCGCAAACCATGATCGATTTGCAAAAAAACAGTATCGAGAAAAGAGAAATTTTTTGCTATCATAGCAACTACCACTTAATAGGAATTATCCATGTCATTCAAAGATCCCGCGCAATTAACACGCTCCTGCGTCTATCTTATCGTGTTTGCCATTGTATTAGCAATTGCTTGGTGGGGGACGCCTAGTCGTGACTTTACACCCCATGGTATTTTACTCCCTACCGCAAAAACCACCTATGCAGCTGTTGACCCACAAACGGTGTCGGTTTCACAAGGGTTGGGGGTGAATGGTACGGTGATTGGTACCGTTAATATCGAAGCCTACGCACCGGCTGCGACGCGCGATGTTGAAATGGCTGCTGTACAGTATGCTACAAAGTTAGCCGCACAAGCGGGCGCTGATCAACTGATCGTCACGCAATTTCTAACCGATCCACAAAGTAAAACTTTAATACTGTATGCGCAAGCCAGCCGAAATTAGTGGCTGCAGAATTATCTGAAACTGATTTTAAATAGAAGTACCGATTCGGTTCCAGCGCGGTGAATTCGTTGCAGAATTCCAGCTAAAAAACACCATGAAAGCTTTGCCGACTAAATTTTTTTCCGGCACAAAGCCCCAGAAACGACTGTCGTCGCTATCATCACGATTATCACCCATCATAAAATAATGATCTTTGGGAACCACAACATCATAAAAATTTTGCATCGTGGAGTTAGGGCAACTGGACGTACCCCCAACGGAAGTACCCCCAACGGAAGTACTTAGAGGACAAACATAAATTTGGTGTGTCTCACTCCCAAAACTTTCCTCGACAACATTGACGGGCCAGCTTCCACTATTACCACCATTCGTATCAGTTGCAGTGCGCACAAATTTTTGCGGCATTTCTTGGTCATTAATGTACAACACTTTATTAATATAGCTGATGCGATCGCCCGGTAAACCAATCACACGTTTGACAAAATCTTTACTCGGATCAACCGGCCAATGAAACACGACGATGTCGCCATGCTTCGGTTCACCGATGGGTAAAAAATGCCAGCCCCACACCGGAAACCGCAAACCATAGGCAAATTGATTTACTAAAATAAAATCACCCGGCATCACCGTCGGCTCTAATGAACCAGTGGGAACACGAAACGGTTGGATGATAAATGAGCGAATAATTAATACCGCAAGCAATACGGGAAAAAATGAACGCGCATAATCAACTAATAACGGCAATTTGCCATAAGTAGATGCGTGACGTTTCTTCGCCCACAACAGTACATCGCATAAATAAATGACACCACTGATTGCTGTGGCGGCTAATAAAATAAGTGGAAAGTTAAAATTCATAACGCGGATGATAGCAGATTATAGTGTTTTATTCCAACTGACTTAGAGCTAACCGCCATGTATTCGCATATTATCAAGGACAACAATACTTTTGCAAGGGAACGAATAGAGGTAAACCAAATTTTGGGTAATATCTCTATGCAATCGCCTCATATGATGAAATACTGATTTTATTTTTAATTTTTGATATAAATACGTTGTGCAATAACATCTAGCGTATCAGAAATTTTTTTAATCGTAGATTTTGTCACCCGATAATTTTTTGCGACTTCTTTCCATTTTTCGACGGCATTAAATACTTCAGTTACAATTCTGTCGTGATCCGTAATACCATGCGCCAGGGCAATTGCAACGATATCTTTATACGTTGGATTGCCTGCACCATTAATCGCGGTAGTATGTTCATTATTCATACCCTGACTAAAGGTTAAATCATAACTAGGCGCTAAGCGCCAGCTGCCTTGTCGATCGCTGATAAAAGCGATCCATTAATA
>SHZH01000068.1 GCA_009692385.1 Gammaproteobacteria bacterium
TATTAATATCGTTGGTGGCTTGCGGATCAGCGAAACTGCTTTGGACTTGGCGGTTTTACTCGCCGTAGTCTCCAGTTTACGCAATAAAATATTACCGGCCGATCTAGCTGTGTTTGGTGAAGTTGGATTGGGGGGAGAAGTTCGTCCGGTTGCCAATGGTCAAGAGCGTTTGAAAGATGCTATTAAACATGGCTTTAAACACATCATGATGCCCGCGGGTAATGCGCCGAAAAAAAAGCTCGATGGTGTGACTATTCATGCCATTAAAAATTTGCAGCAGTGCTTAGCATTAGTTAGGGAGCTGTAAATAAAATTCTGCTATACTGCCCAGCATAATTTTTTATCTACACCAACAAAAAAAGGAGCTGGTCGATGAGTACGTTTAGCAAATCCCAATCCATCGCTCAAGAAGATCCCCAGGTTTGGCAGGCGATGTGTAAGGAAGCCGATCGTCAAGAACAGCATATTGAGCTCATTGCCTCTGAAAATTATGTCTCCCCCGCGGTGCTCGAAGCTGCCGGTTCGGTATTAACCAATAAATATGCGGAGGGTTATCCTGGCAAGCGTTATTACGGTGGTTGTGAATTTGTTGACCAAGTCGAGCAATTGGCGATTGAGCGTCTCAAGCAATTATTTGGTGCCGATTATGCTAATGTGCAGCCGCACTCAGGTTCACAAGCGAATGCTGCGGTGTATATGGCATTACTCAGTCCGGGTGATGTGATCTTAGGCATGAGTCTGGCTCATGGTGGTCACTTAACGCATGGTGCCAGCGTCAATTTTTCGGGAAAAAACTATCATGCGTTTCAATATGGATTAGATCCTAATACGAGTGCGATTGATTATGCAGAAGTAGAGCGTTTAGCTCGTGACCATAAACCTAAATTAATTATTGCCGGTTTTTCTGCCTATTCTTTAATAGTTGATTGGGCGCGCTTTCGGCAGATCGCTGACGAAGTAGGCGCTTATTTAATGGCGGATATTGCACATGTAGCCGGTTTGGTTGCTGCAGGGATTTATCCATCGCCCTTTCCCTATGCCGATATTGTTACCACGACTACGCACAAAACCTTGCGTGGACCTCGCGGCGGCGTGATCATGGCTAAAGCCAATCCAGAGGTTGAAAAAAAATTAAATTCGGCGATTTTTCCTGGTAGCCAAGGCGGTCCGTTGATGCATATTATTGCAGCGAAAGCCGTAGCATTTAAAGAAGCGTTACAACCCGAATTTAAAATTTATCAACAACAGGTTTTGAAAAATTGCTGTGTCATGGTCGATGTCATAAAACAGCGCGGTTACAAAATAGTATCAGGTAAGAGCGAGAATCATTTGTTTTTGTTAGATCTTATTGGTAAAGAATTCAGCGGTAAAGAGGCTGAAAATTGCTTAGGCGCAGCCAATATAACCGTGAATAAAAATTCGGTACCGAATGATCCCCGTTCACCGTTTGTGACCAGTGGTGTACGTATCGGTACGCCGGCGATGACCACGCGTGGTTTTAAAGAGACTGAGGCCAAGCAAGTCGCCAATTGGATCTGTGATATTTTAGATGATATTAATAATACTGAAACGCTGGCACGTGTGAAAAATGAAGTCGTGAAGTTGTGTCAGCAATTTCCGGTTTACTCGTAAATGTTTTGTCCATTTTGCAGTGACAAGCAAGAAACGAAGGTGATCGATTCGCGTTTGGTGGAAGAGAGCAATCAGATCCGTCGCCGTCGCGAATGCTTGAGCTGTGGTGAGCGCTTTACCACTTATGAAATAGCCGAATTAGAATTCCCCATTATTGTAAAGCGTGATGAACGTCGCACTGAATTTGATGAAAATAAATTACGTTATGGTTTGAACAAAGCACTCGAAAAACGACCGGTGGGTGCTGAGAAAGTTGAAGAAATGATCGCCCACATTAAGGCTAAATTGCATGGTTATGGTGAGCGTGAAGTGCCGTCAAAACAGTTGGGTGAATGGGTCATGACCGAATTACAAGCCGTCGATCAAGTTGCCTTTGTGCGCTATGCCTCGGTGTATCGTGATTTCCAAGATGTAAATGCATTCCGCCAAGAAATTGATAAATTATTAAAACGCAAATAACATAATTCCCCGAGGGAAAAATGATAGACCGACAAAAAGTGAACAGTACCCAACGTCATCGGGCACGTAGTTTTGCCATGCAAGCCATTTACCAATGGGAACTGAGCGGTGAAGAAGTTAATGTGGTGGTGATGCAATTTCTAACCCAAATGAATCCTAAAAAAACGGATGTCGACTATTTCCGTGAATTGGTTTATGGCGTCATTTTAAATTCAAATACTTTAGATGCTATTTTTGTTTCCGATCTGGATCGTGAGCTTGACACCTTAGGCCCGATTGAATTAGCCATTTTACGCCTGGCGATATTTGAGCTACAAGATAAACTCGACGTGCCTTATAAAGTCGTGATCAACGAAGCCATCGAACTCGCTAAGACCTTTGCCGCCGTCGATTCTCACAAATATATCAATGGGGTATTAGATCGTATTGTGCCGACGTTGCGCGCCGCAGAATGTGGCAGTAAAACCGCGCGTCCAGCGGTGACAGCTAAAAAAGCAACACCTAACAAAATTGCCGAAAAACCCATTACGGTAATTCCTGCCAAAGAGCCCCCCCCCATGCGCGAAGAGCGATATTCTCGTCGCGATTCACGCAAACCTCGCACTTCACATGAACGAAATTGAACTGATTAAAAAATATTTTATGCAAGAAAATTCGCAGCGTTCTGATGTCATGTTGGGCATTGGTGATGATGCGGCCATTTTGCGTGTACCAGTCGATCAAGATCTAGTTGTCACGATGGATACTTTAAACGCAGGTATCCATTTTCCTGAAAATACCACTGCCTTTGATATTGGGTATAAAGCAGCCATGGTAAATCTGAGTGATTTAGCGGCCATGGGTGCGCAACCTGCTTGGGCGACATTATCGATTAGCTTGCCAGAAATTAATGAAGCGTGGTTAGCTGAATTGAGTCGCGGGTTATTTACCGCGTTAGATAAGTATGATGTTGAATTAGTGGGTGGCGATACGAATCGCGGTTCATTAAGTGTAACACTCCAATTGCACGGTTTTGTTCCGAAAAATAAAGCATTATTACGTAGTGGTGCGCAAGTTGGTGACTCGATTTATGTCAGTGGTGAATTAGGCACCGCCGCGCTGGCGCTGCAAGCTGTGCAAGCAAAGATTAATTTATCTAACACCGAATTAGCAGAAATTTTACCCGCACTAAATCGCCCTGAGGCACAAGTAGCTTTAGGTTTGGCGCTACGTGATCTCGCCAGCAGCTGCATTGATATTTCCGATGGTCTCAGCAAAGATCTCAAGCATGTTTTAGCTAAAAGCGGTGTCGGGGCTATAGTAGAATTAGCCCAATTACCCATTAACCCCATTTTAACGCAACATCTACCATTACTTGATTGCTATTGCTTAGCAGTCAGTGGGGGTGATGATTATCAGCTGTGTTTTACGATCCCTGAATCGCGCATTACCGAGCTTAAGCAGCAATTACGTGGCGTTGCGATAACCCCTATCGGCAAAATTATGGCGGGTTCTGAACTATTGTTTAGAAATGCTGCGTGTGAAATGGTAGAATTAGCGGCAACTGGATTTCAACATTTTTAGAGGCAGAGTCTTATGGCGATAAAATACAATCATCTCCCCAAAGGTTTAAAATGGACTAATCCGATCCATTTTTTAGCGATCGGTTTTGGTTCTGGTGCATCACCGTTGATGCCGGGGACGATGGGAACCTTGGTGGCCATTCCCATCTATTTATTAATGCAGCTTTGTTCCGTACCGGTTTACACCTTAATTTTAGCCGCGATGATTTGCATTGGTTTTTGGATCTGTGATGTCGCGGATAAAGCTGCTGGCGTACATGATCATTCAAGTATTGTATGGGATGAAATTGTCGGTTACTTGCTAACCATGTGGGCGATACCGATGTCTTGGATCTCGGTGATCTTAGGCTTTTTATTATTTCGCTTATTTGATATTTGGAAACCGTGGCCCATCAGTTGGGTCAATGAAAAAGTGGGCGGTGGTGTCGGCGTCGTCGTGGATGATTTGCTCGCGGGTGTATTTGCTTGGGTGGTAATCGCCTTTATTAGTTATCGTTATCTCTAAAATTTATTCATTCTCCCCTCTCCCGTTCATGGGAGAGGCTAGGGTGAGGGAAAAATAATAATGACAAATTTACTTAATATTGCTGAACAGCAATTACTGGCTCCTGCGGAACTCACAGAAAATAAAGTGCAACGTATTTTAGGTTCGATGCTCGGTTCACAAATTGACAGTGCCGAATTATATTTTCAAAATCGCCATTCCGAATCTTGGATCTTAGAAGAGGGGATTGTCAAAGAAGCGAACTATAATATTGAGCGCGGTGTTGGCGCGCGAGCGTTAAGTGGCGAAAAAACCGGTTTTGCCTATGCCGATGATATTGTCTTGCCTACGCTGGAAAATATTGCCGATGCTGCCCGTAGCATCGCCTTTCATCAAGGCGAAGGCAAATTAAAATCGACTCATAAAATACACAGCACGGCCTTATATCAAGCTGAAAATCCGCTGCACAGTTTAAGTGAGGTCGACAAAATTGCCTTATTACAAAGCGTTGATCGCGAAGCACGTCGCTTAGATCCGCGGATTGTGCAAGTCAATGCCACCTTGTTCGGGGTACACGATATTATTCTGAATATGAACAGTGATGGCCAAATGGCCGCTGACGTCCGTCCGTTGGTACGCCTAAATGTCAGTGTGATTGCGCAGGAAAAGGGTAAGCGTGAACAAGGTTTTGCCGGCGGTGGTGGTCGACGTGATTACACGTATTTTATTGAAGCCGATCGCGCCTTGGAATTAGCGCGCGAAGCGGTACGGATCGCATTAGTGAATTTACATGCGCGTCCCGCCCCCGCCGGTGTGATGCCCATTGTTATGGGTTCGGGTTGGTCCGGAGTGTTGTTGCATGAAGCCGTGGGCCATGGTTTGGAAGGCGATTTTAATCGCAAGGGTGTATCGGCTTTTAGTCATCGCATGGGGCAGCAAGTAGCAAGTACCTTATGTACCATCGTGGATGACGGCACGTTAGCGGGTCGGCGTGGTTCATTAAGCATCGACGACGAGGGGACGCCCTCAGAATGTACCATGCTCATTGAAAAGGGTATTTTAAAGGGCTACATGCAAGATAAACTGAATGCGCGTTTGATGAACGTGAAGGCGACCGGTAATGGCCGACGGGAATCGTATGCGCACATGCCGATGCCACGCATGACCAATACCTATATGTTGCCTGGTCAGCAAACACCAGAAGAAATTATCGCCTCGATTGATAAGGGTTTATATATAAAAAGTTTGGGTGGTGGTTCAGTGGATATTACTTCGGGTAAATTCGTATTTTCCACCAGTGAAGCGTATTTGATTGAAAAAGGCAAAATTACGCATGCTGTTAAAGGTGCGACTTTAATTGGTAATGGCCCTGACGTGATGCAAAAA
Organism: Gammaproteobacteria bacterium; assembly: GCA_009692385.1. GTDB lineage: Bacteria > Pseudomonadota > Gammaproteobacteria > JABDGN01 > JABDGN01 > SHZH01. The sequence continues at coordinate 5,524 of SHZH01000068.1, forward strand.
GTGTCAATGGTGGGTAACGATCTAACGTTAGATCCCGGTGTCGGGATCTGCGGCAAAGAAGGCCAAAGCGTTCCGGTCGGCGTCGGTCAACCCACCATTCGTATCGACTCAATGACCGTCGGTGGTACCGAGAGCTAATCTATTTTTTCTGGAAATTTTATGACAAGTTTTGATACTGATTCACTTTCAACGTTAATTGAGCAAACGCTTGCGCGGGCTAAAAAAGCCGGCGTGACCGCGGAAATTCATGCACATTTAGAGCAGGGTTTTTCAGCGCAAGCACGGATGCGGCAATCGGAAAATCTCGAATACAACCAAGATAATGATCTGACTATTACAGTCTATGCCGGTCAGCAACAAGGATCAGTCAGTACCTCCGATCTACGTGCCGAAGCCTTAGCAGATGCGATGGATACCGCGATCCGCATGGCGCGTTATGCGCAGCCCGATCCGGCAGCGGGTTTAGCATCGGCCGATTTATTAGCCAAAAAAACGCTTCCTATTGATTGCTATTTTCCGTGGGACATTACACCGACCGTCGCGATGCAACTCGCAATCGATTGCGATACGCAGGGCCTAGCTTTTGATCCACGCATTAGCAATTCCGAAGGTGCCAGCGTCAGCACTCATCAAATGCTCACGCTGTATGGTAATACCGACGATTTTCTAGGACACTATCGACGCACTCGGCATAGCATTAGCAGCGTACTGGTTGCGGAAGCCAATAAGCAAATGCAACGTGATTATTATTATTTCACAGCGGTTGATCACACGGATTTACCCAGTATTAAAACAATTGCCGATACCGCCGCTCGTAATACGGTGCAACGTTTAGCGCCACGAATTATCAAAACTCAAACCGCCCCCGTCATTTTTGCAGCGGATATGGCACGTGGTTTATTAGGAAATTTTGTCAAAGCAATCAGCGGTGGTGCATTATATCGACAATCTTCGTTTTTACTTGATCGTTTAAATCAAGAAATTTTTCCAACGTGGTTTAACCTCGATGAGCAGCCGCATTTATCACGCGCACTCGGTAGCGCACCATTTGATAATAATGGTTTAGCGACATATGATAAAAAAATTATTGATCAGGGCGTGTTAACAACCTATGCGCTCGATGTGTACGCTGCACGCAAACTCAACATGCAACCGACGGCGAACTCGGGTGGTATTCACAATTTAGTTGTAACATCAGGCGATAAATCACTCGCCGATTTATTAAAGCAAATGGACACAGGTTTGTTAGTCACTGAAATTATGGGACACGGCGCCAGCATTGTGACGGGTGATTATTCGCAAGGTGCAGCTGGTTTTTGGGTGGAAAACGGCGAGATCCAATATCCCGTCGCCGAAATTACCATTGCCGGAAATTTACTCGACATGTTTAAAAATATTGTCGCAGTGGCCAACGATGTGGATGTCCGCGGAAATATCCGCACTCCATCAGTGCTCATTAGTCAGATGATGATTGGTGGGGAATAATAGGGATTTCTGGAGACTATTTAATAATTTATTTTGCGCAAGCGTTGCAGGTGAATACGGCGTTGACCATTCTTGACCTTCGCTTTAATTCCATCGGAGACAGCGGCTATGCCGCCTTAGCCAATGCCCTGCGCTGCAATTTTGTTTTACAAAGTTTGTAACCATTCAGCAAAATTATTGAAACTCTCCAGATAGAGATCCGTCATTGCCGCATGGAAGCGGCAATCCAGTCGTCCATGGATGGCAACCCTGCAGACTAACGTCCCTGTCATGGTTATCCCTGCATCCCTGCAGGACGGATGACTCTCACATACCTAGATAATTACTAATTATTTTAAAAAAAGTGTAAAAAAAGCTTGATAGGTTTTTTTGTAAAATTTCAAGAAATGAAATGTGTGGCAAACGTTGTTGTATTCAGGGGTGTGTAACGATCGTAAATGATCAAGGTTAAATCCATCCAACAAATCAGTAGGAAGAGAGGTCTAAAAAAA
>SHZH01000069.1 GCA_009692385.1 Gammaproteobacteria bacterium
CCCCAGCTAATATAATTCGTAAATACACGATCATTAAAGCACCAGAGCGAGAGTTGAATGGTTTTATGATTAGCAAGATTTATCAAAAAATATTTCAACGATATCGGTTTGATATTGTAGGCTTTAGCTAAATCATTACCGGTGCCTAACGGAAAAAGCGCAATTTTCACCGTTTTATACAAGTCACTGTGATACAGCGCATTCATGACTAGATTGACGGTACCGTCTCCTCCCGCAATAATAACCGTATCATGTTCCACTACAAAATTTTTTATTTGCTTAATGATGTTTTTGGGATCGGTTTCTTGAACTTGACAAATAGTATTTAGTTTTTTAGCTTCAGAAAATAATTTTTTGCCAGCGCCATTTCCCGAAGTTGGATTGACCAAGATCTTAATGAGCGACATATAGTTTTTCCCAGACTTCGTTTGGGGTCGGATCAATTAAATGCTGTTGATGCTCACCTTGAGTGCCGATTAAAGTCGGGTCGCTGGTTTGGTAAATTACGATGGTGGGTTTAGCGAGAGCCGCCGCCAGATGACTTAATCCCGTGTCGACACTGACAATAAAGTTAGCATAGGCGAGTATTTCAAGCAATTGTTTTAACGAACAGCTGGGTAAAAGCGTGGTGTTGGCAAAGTCTTTAGCAATACTTTGCGTAAGGGCGATTTCTGCACCGGTGCCACTCGGCAACACGACGGATAAATTGTTTTGCTGACAATGTTGCAAGAGTGCACGCCAATTTTCCGCTGGCCAGCGTTTATCAGAACGTGAAGTGTTGGTAATAAATACAGAATAATTTTCTGGTAATTTAAAATTAGACATTGGGATCCGTTGTGTATCAATGCCATAATTAACAATCGCTGGATTGAATGAATAATTAAGTATCGCGGCGAATAATTCGCGAGTGCGGGTGATCGCATGCTGCTGTTTTTTAATTTCATAATGCTGTTGATAGACCAGCGCGGCAAGCGATTCGCGAGCTGAATATTTCGTAAAACCACAACGTATCCCGCGTGCTAACTGGGTTAAAAAAGCACTTTTTATTAAACCTTGCGCATCAATGACAAAATCATATTCCGTCGCGCGTAATTGGCGATAGAAATTACGCCATTCGTTAGAGCGCACAGTTTTAAGTGGCTGTTTACGCCAACGACGCAGCGCCACGGGAATAACATTTGTAATAGCAGGATGCCAAAGGGGTATTTCAGCGAAGCATTCTTCGACCACCCAATCGATTTGTAAATTAGGAATATGTTGCGCGGCATCGGTGATAGCCGGTAAGGTATGAATGATGTCACCCATCGAGGAGGTTTTAATGATCAACAATTTCATGGCAAGATATCCCGCAAGGCATGTGCTACTTTTTTGGGTGTGATATCTAATAAACAGCGCAAATAATCGTCACCAAGCAAGGGACACTCGCGTTTAAAACAAGGACTACACCGAATGCCTAAATATAAAATTTTAGAATTTTTATCTAAAGGGGGTGTATAGGTAGGTGAGCTCGAGCCATAAATAGCGATCAGCGGTTTTTGTAAAGCGGCAGCGATATGCATCAATCCCGAGTCATTACTCACCACCGCATGTGCCAATGACAGTACGTCAATTGCATCCAGTAAACTAGTTTTACCCGTGAGATCAATGCAACATTGACGCGCTTGTTGATTAATTTCAGCGCCTAAGGCGACATCTTTTGGAGATCCAACTAAAATAACGTGCCAACCCATTGATAAGGTGAGTTGTGCTAATTTCGCAAAATGTTCGACTGGCCAACGTTTAGCACTGCCATATTCGGCTCCTGGACACAGTGCTAGAATCGGTTGCGTGGTGCTGAGTTTAAACGTGTGCTGTAAATGTTGCTGATTTTTTAGATCCACTGTTAATTCTGGATCCGGTAAGTGCTCAACTATTTCAAAGGGAATGTCGGAATGATTTTTGAGAGGTGCGGCAAAGGCCAGTGCAGCATAGCGTTGCACTAAACGAGGAAATCTTTTGGGCGCATGACGAATATCATTTAATAATAAATAACGTTTTTCACCCAGCCAGCCAGTGCGTTGTGGAATGCCTGCTAGCCAAGGGATCAATGCAGATTTAAGTGTATTGGGTAATATAATTGCTTGTTCATATTGTTCAGTGCGTAATTTTTTGGCAAGTTGATAACGTGCTTTCAATTTTAATTCTTTATGGGTTACAGGTAGCAATATGACGTGACGAACGTGTGACATACGACTGATGAGCGCTGCGGTAGTGGGTGGAGCGAGCACATCAATAATAGTATTGGGATCTTGCTGTTTTAATATGTGCAAAAGTGTATTGCTCATGATCATATCGCCAATCCAGGCGGGAGCTACCACTAAAATCTTTTTTGCTGGCGAATTAGTGTCCAGCATTGGCATATTCGACATCAGTCTTGTCGTCTTCCATGAGCTCAGCCGTAAAGTCAGTTAAGATATATTCAGCACTGCAATAAGAGCATTGCGCATGCCCCGTTTTTTCAATCGGTAAATACACTTTAGGATGTGCATCCCATAATCGCATATCTGGCATGGGACAACTGAGTGGTAAAGCCGCAGTCGTGACTTCATAGACACGTTGGCTGCAGGCGGGTTTTAAATTTGCTTCGGACATAAGCTGATCCTCATTTAGAAGGAATTCTAACATGGTAGGGCAATTTTATGTAGGGGCGTTCCTCGGAACTGATTTATAGGTAAAGATATCTGTATCACTATTGGCCATTTTACCTTCACGATTCCAGTTTAAATCATGATAGTAGCCTTTACCTGCACTGCCATAGATAGGATATTTAATAATATTAAAATAGGGTGAATAGTCAAAATCACTCGGGGTATACAAGAGCGGATTGCGGCGGATCAATTCAATTTGATTATCAGGCATCATTTTAATGATCGGACGCACTGGAAAACCGACGGTATTAAAGGCATCGACTAACATGGATGAACAGATCTCTTCCGTACGGCTACCTTCTTGATACTCAAATAAAGTCGATAACCAGCGTCGAGGTAAAATGGTAACCGGCAATAGAAAGCGCAGTAAATCAAAGATCTGCCGAGTATTATATTGTTTGCCTAAATTCTTGAGCGAGCTAGTTAAAACTTTCTGCGCATCACCAGGAAATAAGCCAGTCGGGCGGCAAATACGCAAATGTTCACCGCGATATTTATCGATCGGTTTAAGGACGATGCCTTGATCGAATAGCGCCTCCAAAATCAGATGTTTATCGCGATCTTCAGGCTGCACAAATTTCTCAACAAAGGTCCGTATTTCCGGCATTTTGATATTTTCCAAATGACCGATATTTAATACTGAATGTGACCAAGGACTTTGCGATAAGACTTTAATTATCTGCGCAACTCGACTACGCCCTTCAACCAAGAGCACATCACAGATCTCGACCTCATCTTTCAAACGCGTGAAGTCAAATAAATCCGCATTTAAGGGTTTATTGTTGACGATTAGCCAAGCGACTAATTTGTGACGAATTTTTTTATAGAAAAACATGGTATGTATTATAGCTTAAAACATAAAATAGCGGTTTTCATTTTGCTAAAAGTCGACTACAATTGAACTAGATTTTTTAATCAATCCGGAGGACGTAAGAATGGCTATTAAGACTAAAAAAGGGAAAAGTCAAAAATTAACTATCAAGAAGCTCGCTAAGCCAGCCGCTAAAAAAGTGAAGGTAGTTGCTAAAAAAGCGGTGCCTGTCAAAAAAATCGCCGCCACTAAAGTCAATAAGAGTTCTAAAAAGACGGCAATTAAGAAAGCAACATCTAAAAAGGTAGTACCTAAAAAAGCCGTAGCGGCTAAGAAAGCAGCACCTAAAAAAGCCGTAGCGGCTAAGAAAGCAGCACCTAAAAAAGCCGTAGCGGCTAAGAAGGCGGCTCCTAAAAAGGTGAAAGCAGTTAAAAAAGTAGCTGTTAAGAAAATTATGAGTAAAAAGAAGTCGGTTGCGAAAAAAGCAGTATCTAAGCCTAGGCTTGCTAAAATAGTTAAATCTCATGCCAAACCAGTCGCCAAGAAAGTTGTGAAAAAAGCTGAACTGCTTAAAACGCCAACGGTTAAAGCGGTTACACTAGCTAAACCTACTAAGCCAGTAAGACGCGGTCCCCCAGTGGCTATTCCAGCTATGAATCATAAAACGATTGCTGAAAAAATCGAAGCGCGTAAAGCGACACCGATGAAGCTCCTTGCATCACAGAGCAATCTGGGTGTTGTGGGTCCGGTTGCTAGTATTCCCCCTTATCGCGTTAGCCCAAATGAAGAATACATGAATGAGCAGCAAGAAAAGCATTTTCTTACTGTATTACACGCATGGAAACGTCAGCTAATGGAAGATGTTGATAAAACCGTCAGCCATTTGAAAGATGATGCTGAAAATTATGCTGACTTAAATGATCGGGCGACTCAGGAAGAAGAGTTCAATTTGGAATTACGTACGCGTGACCGGGAGCGTAAATTACTCAAGAAAATCGATGAAACCATTGTGCTGATTGAAAATGGCGATTTTGGATATTGTGAAGCGTGCGGCGTTGAAATTGGTTTACCTCGCCTAGAGGTGCGTCCGACTGCGACCCAGTGCATTGACTGTAAAACAGTGGAAGAGATCAGGGAAAAGCAATTGACCTTATGATCTGGATCCAAGCTTTCGCTGGAATGACAAGCCATAAAAAACACCCGACAATGCCGGGTGTTTTTGAATAAAATCTATTTAAACTAGATCATATTTCTTTAATAATTTACGTAGCGTACCACGACTAATACCTAAAACTTTAGCTGCTTTAGATTGATTACCACGAGTGTAATTCATCGTCGCCTCAATAGCGGCTGCTTTAGCTTGAGATTCAAATAATTCCATTACATCATTGGGCTCACTGCCATCTAAATGATTGTAGTAATTTTTGAATGCTGATAAAACACAATCGCGTAATGGTTTATTAGCTGTGTCGATTGAAGCAGTAATGGGCTTGATAATATTAACCCTGTCAATAGCGGCGGGAGTAATATAGGGAGTAGCCGCTTCAGCAATTTTTCTCATAGGTTGAATGCTCATGTGTTAGAACGTCCTTTTGTTAATAATAAAAATAATGATCCCAATTCACGAGTTAGATGATCTCGAGTAATTAGGACTGGGGATTATAGCATTGGTTTAATTCTACTCAAGTTAATTTTGCGTTGGCCGCTATTTTTCCATCTATTCGTAGCCAATCCCCATTTTGTACCACAGTGAGCATTGAACAAAAAGGCGCATAGGCGGTTTTTATGAGCTCGGCTTGTTCGACAAGGATACCCGACAGAATAATATGTCCGTTGGGTTTTACATAGTGGGCAAAAACCTCCACTAAATCAATAAGGGGCTGCGCAAGAATGTTGGCCACTAGAATATCGACTTCAAGCCCAGGGGGAACGTCCGTGGTGTGCCCTAAATGCAGGAGACGTTTACTTATTTGATTGCGCTGGGCATTATCACTCGTTGCTTGGAGCGCTTGTGGATCATGATCGATAGCCCAGCATTCCCTGGCGCCCAATTTCATGGCGGCAATCGCCAAAATACCTGAGCCGCAACCATAATCCATCATGGTTTTGTTGTGAACTTCATGAGTGGCTAACCATTCAAGGCAGAGTGCTGTGGTGGGATGGGTGCCGGTACCAAAGGCTAAACCCGGATCGAGCATAATATTGACTGCTTTTGGATCGGGTAAATCATAGCCAGACGGGCAGATCCATAAGCGCTCACCAAATTGCAGCGGTTTGAAATATTTAAGCCAAGCCCGTTCCCATACTTGATCCGCTATGTGCTCCAGTTCATACACTAACGCGCTATCGGGAAATTGTTCAGCCAATTCAGCGATCACTTTTTTCAAATCCGTTTCTAAATCAAATAAAGCGGTCAATTTAGTTTGTGACCACAACGGGGTCGTGCCGAGCTCGGGTTCAAAAATCGGTTCATCCTGCGCATCTTGCAAAGTAATCGACAACGCACCTAAACCCAATAGTGCATTTTCAAACAGTTCGGTTTGTTCGGAAGGAATTAATAAATGTAATTGTTGCCAGGACATAAGCTTTCTCCGCTAGCTAAGGCACGCATTATCTAGGGATTAGTTTATAGGTGCAATTAGAAATTAGTTTAATTTTAAATAAATTAACTGTAGAATTCAGCTTGTGAGTTTAGAGGATTATCATTAATGAGATCATTAAAAAAATTTACTGGAGTAAAGTTTTTCACGCCTGCAAATTATTTTAACAAGGTCGTATCACCCGCAGAAAAAGCACGGATCGAGTTATCATTTAGCTTGATCAGTAAATGACCGTACTCCGAAATTCCTTGGCCGATGCCGCGAAGTTCTTTATGATGTGATTTTAAATGTATGGGTTTGTTAAATAAGTGATCACGTGTACGCCATTCGTTTAAAAAAAATTTCAAACCCAGCTGTGAAAATCGGTCTAAATACTCGGCTACGTGATCAAGTAGTGATGCAGTCAAAATATTGCGATCATAAAATTGATTAGTGCACTCTTTAAGCGAAGTCCATGCTTGCTTTATTTTTTTAGAGGGGTCGAGTTGCATATTAACATTCAAACCGATACCAATAATCACTTGGCACGCATCATGCGTTTGTGCTTGTACTTCAATTAAGCTACCTGCCAATTTTTGACCCTCATACATGACATCGTTAGGCCACTTGACTAATAATGGTTTAGCTAACTCACAACAGCTTTCTAGCATTGTGCAAATAGCCAACCCTACTACCAAGCTCAGCCCCGCAAGTTCACTGATATTTTTATCAAAAGGATAGAGTAACGAGATATAAATATTCTGGGCAAAGGGCGAATGCCAATGACGTTGAAAACGACCACGGCCTTGAGTTTGCGTTTCGGCTAAACAAACAGTGATCTTCTTTTTTGGATCGTAGATTTTTTTGACTTGATCATTAGTCGAATCAACTTCTTTATAAACCTCAAGTTTCATAGACTTGGTATTCAATATTTTTTTTATTTTTGATTTATCTAATAAGATCAAGGGCTCATGAAATTCGAGGTCGCTTAATAATTTAGAGGCTTTCATTGAGTTAAGACTGATTTTTTTCATAATTAAAGCCTGGATTCAACTCATAAGTGCAACTTTATAACTTCGATATTGGATTGAGTTACCTGATACAGTGTAAGCTCATTCGAATTTCGAGAAACAAAGGATGCTTATGAACTATAGTCAGTTAACTCAAGAACAACGATACCACATATAGGGGCTTCGAAAAGCAGGAAATTCACAAACCTATATTGCGGAAGCGGTCAGTGTACACAAATCGACGATTTCGAGAGAAATTAAGCATAATGGCGAATTACCTGATTTTATGCGCGAAGCTGCTGAATAGATACCACTTTTTTTAAAAT
>SHZH01000003.1 GCA_009692385.1 Gammaproteobacteria bacterium
AATCGGTAAAGGCATGGGTTGACACAAACGCGATTTCTTCTTGTTTAACGACATTAGTATTAACAAAGCGTTTGGGATCAATATAGGCACCTTGGTTTTTACTGCGAGTTTGGCCACGAGAGGGTGGTTTGGCCTGCTGTGGTCTCGGCTGGCTCGTGCTGGAGCGAGGACTTGCAGTGCGGCTTGGAGCCGATTTGTCGTTATAAGGCCGACGAGCCGTTTTTACAGGGGGACGTTTGTTCATAGTTTAATAATCGCTTCGTAATTGGAAAGTTTATCCTAACATAATTGAGTTAAAAATATCTGTAATAGTTAAGATTTTAAACTACCTGCTGGATATTTGCCTTCAATATGATCTTGTAAGTACTGATCCTTATCTCTAGCCATGCTGAAATCTTTATGGATGTGCTCCAGCACCTTAGCATACGCATATTTTGTGCCGTCGCGTAATTCAATCGTTAAAATATGTTTGACTTTATCGTAGTGATAACCCGCAATGTTGATCGATTGCGGTGTTTCCACCGTCAATTGCGATACTTTTTTTGTTGGTTGTATTATCTTTTTTAAAGACATTCTAAATCTCCTTTTTAATGCTTAGTATTTAGTATGGCCTTTAATTGAAAAATTTCAAGTTGAAAAGGAAGTATTATTTTTTTGCGATAATATAGATTTATTGGAAAAGAGTTCATGGGTGGTAAAGGCCGAGCACTGGATGATATATTTAGAGAACAAGCACCAATACTTCCGATAATCTTTATTATCGGAAGTATTGGTGCGGGGTGCAGATTGCTTTTTGCGTCAGTCCTAATTTAATGAAATGACAACTCTTCGTCTGAATCATCAGAATGGGGCTCTTCATTAGCATGAGTCCTTAAAGCATCCAGATCACCGATCCCTAGCAGGCTCAATACTGTAAAAGCCAGCGTATAACGTATTGATTTGCCGTGAAGTAAAATTTCTTTAGTGTAAAACATGTTGATCTCCTTATTCATATTTGTGGATTGATATTAGATGATATTTTCAGATTTCGCTATAAGGATCTTTACCATGGAGGATCACCCCTAATATAGTTCTGTTGTAAGCAGGTAAATAAAGGTTGTTCTAACCTCAAATTTCTTTTATTCTGCGCACTCTTCAGCTTGGTTTACACTTGGAATTGTTATATGACGGACTTATCGCAAAAACTACAATCACGCCATATTAATATGATTGCTCTCGGCGGCTCGATTGGTACCGGGATCTTCCTGGCCAGCGGCTATGCTATCTCAATCGGTGGTCCTGGTGGTGCGTTATTAGCGTATGCGGTCATGGCTATCATCGTTTACTTCTTGATGACCAGCCTGGGTGAAATGAGCACGTATAAGCCTAGCTCAGGTACTTTCTGTGAATATTCTAATTTATATGTCGGCAAATCATTTGGTTTTGCCATGGGTTATAACTACTGGCTGAATTGGGCCATTACCATTGCCGCTGAAATTTCCGCCGCTGCTATCATTATGAACTTTTGGTTTCCGGAAGTGAACAGTGCTATTTTTTCGATGATCTTTTTCGTGCTGACTTTTGTATTTAACATCTTTTCCGTGCGTGTCTATGGTGAAGTCGAATACGGCTTATCGTTTATGAAAGTCGCGGTGATTATTGTATTTATTATTTTAGGGTTAATTGCGTTAGGGCATAAACCGCAATTTGGTACGAGTAACTGGCATATTGCAGGCGCACCGTTTCACAATGGTTTCCTAGGCTTTTTGACAGTATTTCTCTTTGCGGGTTTTTCATTCCAAGGGAGTGAATTAGTTGGGGTCGCCGCGGGTGAAACTAAAGATCCAAAGAAAAACATTCCTAAATCTATTAAGCGTGTTTTTTGGCGTTTGTGCTTATTTTATATTTTATCAATCGGTATCATTAGTTTGTTGATCCCGTACAACGATCCGCGCCTGTTGAGTCAAGATAATGTCAGCATGAGTCCCTATACACTGATTTTTCAAATTTATATGTCACACTATGCGGCAAGCTTTATTAACCTTGTAATTTTAATCGCGGTCTTATCCGCTGCTAATGCCAGCATGTATTCTTCAACGCGGATCCTATGGTATTTAGGTAAAACCGAGCAAGCGCCAAAACTATTTGCCAAAGTGAATGGCATGGCCGTTCCCTTCGCCGCCCTCCTCGTTACCGCGCTCATTGGTTCTTTAGTGTTCGTGTCATCCTATGTCGGCAATGGCGTGTTATTTTCGTACTTAGTACAGATCTCTTCGTTATCAGGATTTATTGCCTGGTTCGGTATTGCAATGAGTCATTATAAATTCAGAAAGAATTATTTGCCAACGCATGGCGGCGTATCGTCGCTGATCTATAAAGCAAAGTTTTATCCGTACGCACAAATCATCTCAATGATTTTTATTTTATTTATCATCGCTGCCCAGTTTGTGACTTTAAACAGCACCAGCAATAGTTTCTGGAGTTTAGTCATGATTTATTCTTCCGTTATTTTATTTGCGATCTTATATTGCGGCCATAAAATTTTTAGCAAAAAATGAAACTGATCACCTTAAACATTTGGGGCGGACATGTTCACGAACCCTTCTTAAACTTTATCGCCACGCAACAAGCTGTCGATATTATCTGCGTGCAAGAAGTCTATGATAATGCGGCTCATAAAATTTCATGCGATGATCGTGTTGTCTATCTAAATATATTATCTGAAATTCACCATTTATTGCCAAACCATCAAGTTTATTTTCGTCCCGTGGTCAATAATAATTATGGTATTGCTATCTTAATTAATAAAAATCTAGTGGTTATTGCTGAAGGCGAAAAAGAAATTTATTATAGTCCCAATTTTCCCGGCATGGGGCCAGATCATTCGCGTAATTTACAATGGCTCATGTTTAGTCATCACGATAAAAGATATACCGTGATCAATGTCCATGGCTTATGGAACGGCAACGGCAAAACCGATTCACCCGAACGTCTAGAGCAGTCACAGCATATTCGTGATTTTATGAATACTGTGCAAACTCCAATGATTTTATGCGGTGATTTTAATTTACGGCCTGATACTGAAAGTTTGGCGATTCTGGCAGACGGCATGAACGATCAAATCAAAATTCATAACATCGACTCTACTCGCACTAGCTACTACCCAAAACCCGAAAAATATGCGGACTATATTTTTACTTCACCGGATATTATAGTTATAGAATTTAGCGTCCTTTCGGATGAAATTTCCGATCATGCGCCGTTATTACTCAATTTCGACTAATTTATTCTTTATCTCTAATTGAAAGCAACCCTGCTTTGCTTTAACATACTGCTTTAAAAAATAAGAGTATGATCCATGGCCTTACACCGCTTTATCGTTAGTCCTACGAGCCAAACCGACCCTCATGCTGCACGCCTTCTAAATAATGCTAAAGCTTTTGGTTTTGATACGATTAATGAAATTAAGGTTGATAATCTTTATTTTGTCGAAGGTGATTTGACTTCGATAGCCCAACAGCGTTTAGCGAATGAATTACTTCACGATATTATCTGTGAGACCTGTGTGGTGGAGGAAGCCGCCACGCCATTAACCCCCACCCTAACCCTTCCCCGTGAGTACACAAGGGAGGGAACAGGAATGGCTGAGCTTCAAAGTTATGTCATTGAATTATTATTGCGTCCGGGTGTGACGGATCCGGTGGCCGAGCAAATCATCCGTGGAGCTGAATTATTAAATATCAGGAATATTAAGCACGCGGCGAGCGGTCAGCGTTTTAATATTAAAACGACCCAACCCCTTTCTAATGCTGAACTCCAGCATTTAGCGAAGCGTTTATTAGTCAATCCCGTCATTCATCAATATAATTTAGGTTCGATTAATCAAGTCCATTTTCCAGAAGCCGTGCCTGGGAGTGACGAGGTAGCGAACATTCCGATCCGGAAATTAGATGATAAGGCCTTGCTTGCGCTATCGCAGGAGCGTCGCTCGGCACTTAGTTTGCAAGAGATGCAAGCGATCCAAGCGTATTATCAAGGCGAAGAGCGCGATCCTACCGATATCGAGTTTGAAACTATCGCCCAAACCTGGAGTGAACACTGCAGTCATAAAACCTTCCGTGCGCATATTCAATACGGTGATGAAACTATTAAAGGTTTATTGAATACCTTCATTCGTCGTGCAACCAATAATATTGCCGCACCGTGGGTCGCTTCAGCGTTTGTCGATAACGCGGGGATTATTGATTTTGATGATCAATATCAACTGGCGTTTAAAGCGGAAACGCATAATCACCCTTCGGCGATCGAACCGTTTGGTGGTGCCAATACCGGTCTAGGTGGCGTGATCCGCGATGTGCTGGGTGTTTCTGCCAAACCCATTGCCAACACCGACGTATTTTGTTTCGGCCCGCAAGATCTGCCGATGAGCCAGGTGCGAGAAGGCACACTGCATCCGCGTTTGATTTCTTTGGGTGTGATTGCGGGTGTCCAAGATTACGGTAATAAAACCGGCATTCCCACAGTGAATGGCACGATTTTTTATGACGCGGCGTACAGTGCTAACCCGTTAGTCTATTGTGGCTGCGTCGGTCTCATTCCTAAAAATAAACATCCACGTGATCCACAGCTTAATGATCGCGTGATCGTTTTAGGTGGCCGTACGGGTCGCGATGGCTTACGTGGCGCAACGTTTTCTTCGATGACCATGGATGCCCAAACCGGCGAAGTCGCGGGTGCTTCGGTACAAATTGGTGATCCCATTATTGCCAAAGGTTTAATCGAAGTCGTCACTCGCGCCCGCGATTTAGGGCTTTACACGGCAATCACTGATTGTGGTGCGGGTGGTTTATCATCGGCTGTCGGCGAAATGGGTAGCCTGATTGGCGCTGATGTCGATTTGGCTAACGTACCTTTAAAGTACCCCGGACTCGCACCCTGGGAAATTTGGTTATCCGAAGCACAAGAACGGATGTTGATGGCCGTACCGCCTGAAAAAGTATGTGCTCTAAGCGAGCTATGCGATACGTACAAGATTGAATTAACCGACTTAGGTCATTTTACAAATAACAATTGTTTAGTTGTGCGCTACCAAGGTAAGCCTGTATTGCAATTAAATAATACGTTTTTATTTGATGGCATGCCGCGCTTGCATTTTGATATCCCTACATTACCTACACCATGTCGTAGTGTCACGGAGATCCAAAAAACAGCGACCCAAGAAGAACTGGAATCGTGGGTGTTAACATTATTGAGTCATCCTAATATTGCTTCAAAAGAACACGTGATCCGTCGTTACGATCATGAGATCCAAGGCGGCACTGTCGTCAAACCACTGACTGGTGTTAAAAATGACGGCCCTTCGGATGCGTGTGTGATCAAACCGCAAGGCACCAGCGGTGTGCGCGGCATGGTGTTATCTAATGGTCTCAATCCGGAATTTGGCAAATACGATCCCTATCGCATGGCCGTGTCGGTGATCGATGAAGCGGTACGCAATGCGGTAGCTGTTGGTGCTAATCCTGAGCGTATCGCAATTTTAGATAATTTTTGTTGGGGCGATCCGAAACGTCCAGAAACCTTAGCAGCCTTAGTTGAATGCTGTCGCGGTTGTTACGATGGAGCGATGCATTACTTTACCCCCTACATTTCTGGCAAAGATTCTTTAAATAATGAATATGTCGCAGCGAATGGCCAACGTTCAGCCATTCCCGGAACATTATTATTATCAGCGCTCGGTATTATCGAAGATATCAATCATGCCGTTACCATGGATTTTAAAAAAGCCGGTAACTTGATTTATTTATTAGGAGAAACCAAGTCAGAATTTGCTGGCAGCCATTTTAATTTATGTGGCGGTAACATTGAAAACTCGGTCGTTCCCGAATTACCCACATACGGTCCACGACTTTACCACACGCTGCACGCCGCGATGAAACAACAACTCGTGCGCAGCTGTCATGATTTGAGTGAAGGCGGTTTAAGTGTGTCACTCGCCGAAATGTGTATCGGCGGTCGACTTGGCTGTGAAATTAGTCTGGGTGACACCAACGTTATTACCGCTTTATTTAGTGAAAGTAACGGTCGCCTATTAGTCGAGATCATGCCTGAAAATAAATTGGCATTTGAAAAATTATTTATGACGAATAAATTAAACACATTAGTGCATTATTTGGGTATAGTGACGAATGATGCGGTAATGATCGTAAATACCCTTGAGAGGGCGACCAGCGGGTCGCCCCTACATTCCCATCCTGCAGAACTTCGTAGGGGCGACCCGCTGGTCGCCCTCCCTGAACTGCTCATCTCCTTGCCCATTGAGAAATTAGTTAGAGCCTGGCAAACCCCTAACTTCGGATCATTCGCATGAACAAACCAAAGGTTTTAATACTCCATGCGAATGGTACAAATCGTGATGTCGAACTCGGCGAAGCCTTTGAATTAGCCGGTGCGGTAGCGGAAATAAAACCGCTCACTACCTTGATCAAAGAAAAAACTAATTGGCAAGACTACCAACTACTTGCTGTCCCCGGTGGCTTTTCGTATGCCGATACCTTAGGTGCGGGTAAATTATTTGCGCTGGAATTAAAAATTTATTTTGCCGAACAGGTGCAAGAATTTGTGGCGAGCGGCAAACCTGTCATTGGGATCTGCAATGGTTTTCAGGCATTAGTAAAATCTGGCGTGTTGCCGGGTAACACCCCTAACGAACGTAATGCGACATTAACCTTTAATGCCGACGGCCAATTCGAGTGCCGTTGGGTGACCCTTGCACCGCAATCAAAAAAATGCATTTGGACACAACACTTAAACGAACTGATTTATTGTCCCGTGGCACACGGCGAGGGCCAGCTTAAATTAGCCAATCCTACATTTTATGACACCCTAATTCACAATGATCAGATCGCCCTGCGCTATGTGCTACCAAATGGCACACTGGCTCATCAAAAATTCCCCTATAATCCGAATGGTTCGATCGGGGATATCGCTGGGATCTGTAATTCAAAAGGTAATGTACTTGGCTTGATGCCGCATCCCGAAGATCATGTACTGCGTTATCAGCATCCCCGTTGGACGCGTGGTGAAAAAGGACTATTGGGACTGCGGTTATTAGAGGAAGGAGTCAAGTATGCAGGTGAATAATCGTAGGGGCGACCCGCCGGTCGCCCTTCTCATCATCAGCTCAAATTCGAGAGGGCGACCAGCGGGTCGCCCCTACAAACACTGGAAAACCTAACATGACCTCCATAACCGACATCTTCACCGAAACTAATTTAGATCTGCCCAATAAACAGCAAGGTAAAGTGCGTGATAGTTACAGTTTACCTAAACATCAACGCCTGATGGTGACCACCGATCGATTATCTGCGTTTGACCAGATCCTTGGCGCGGTTCCGTATAAAGGCCAAGTACTGAACCAATTATCCGCGTGGTGGTTTGCACAAACGGCCGATATTATGGCCAATCATTTTATCTCGATGCCCGATCCGAATGCTTCGATCGTACGTGCCGCCAAGCCCTTTACGATTGAAGTCATTGTTCGCGGTTACATTAGTGGCGTGACGGGCACGGCATTATGGCGCCGCTACGAATTAGGTGAACGCACAATCTATGGCTACCAATTTCCCGAGGGTTTACGTAAGAATCAAAAATTACCGGACCCAATCATTACTCCTACCACAAAAGGCGGCCCTACGGGTCATGATGAGCGTCTAACCTGTGCCGAAGTCGTCAGTAAAGGATTGCTGGATCAACAATCGTGGGATCAGGTTCAAGGTGCTGCCCTGGCTATTTTTAAACGTGGCCAAGAATTAGCAGGTCGTGCAGGCTTATTATTAGTGGATACGAAGTACGAATTTGGCTTTGATGAAAACGGGAAAATAATCATTATAGATGAATTACATACGCCAGATTCTTCGCGTTACTGGATAGAAAAAACCTATGCGCAACGGATTGAAGCTGGTGAAGAACCCGAGAATTTCGATAAAGAATTTATCCGCTTAGCGTATGCCAGCCAAGGATATAAAGGTGATGGTATCGCGCCACCGATGCCGGATAGTTTGTGGCTTGCCGCCAGCGAGCGTTATATCGAGATCTATGAACGCTTAACAGGCGAGAAATTTATGCCAGGTGAATATCCCGTGGAGCCAAGATTGATTAAGAATTTGGAATGTAGGGGCATATTGCGTATGCCCACGGACGCACATAAAGACGACAAACCCAAAGAAGAATGTGGTGTTTTAGGTATTTATAGCAGCAAAAACGATGCTGCACGCCTCGCCTATTTCGGCTTATACGCTTTACAGCATCGCGGCCAAGAGGCTGCTGGCATTGCAGTGTCAGATGGCGAAAAAATATTGAAACACAAAGGACTAGGGCTTGTTTCTCAAGTTTTTAACGAGGATAATTTATCCCATTTGCCCGGATTTATTGCCATTGGCCACACACGTTA
This sequence comes from Gammaproteobacteria bacterium, assembly GCA_009692385.1. Lineage (GTDB taxonomy): Bacteria > Pseudomonadota > Gammaproteobacteria > JABDGN01 > JABDGN01 > SHZH01. The sequence continues at coordinate 8,429 of SHZH01000003.1, forward strand.
TTCGACCACTGGGGCTTCTTCCTTGCGTAATGCCCAGCCTTTTTTGATTGATACCCAGTTTGGCCCTTTGGCCATGGCCCATAACGGCAATTTGACGAATGCGGCACAGCTACGTGATGAAATTTTAAAACGGGGTGTCGGTTTGGCAATGACTTCAGATAGCGGCGTGATGATGATGATGCTGGCGGGTGCGATCGGTAACAGCTGGGAAGAACGTTTGCAGCAGATCATGCCCCAATGGCAAGGCGCTTATTCACTCACCTTTGTGATGCCGGATCGCCTTATTGCTGTGCGTGATCCCTGGGGCTTCCGCCCTCTTAGCGTCGGTAAACTGAGCGATGGTGGCTATGCGGTCGCCTCCGAAACGGGGGCATTACAAACACTGGCTTGTCACGACATTCGTGAAATTAATCCAGGCGAAATCATCAGTATTACGAAGCAAGGTCTTGAAAGTATTGAAGGTCAAGCCCCGAAAACTAAATCAGCCTTATGTGTCTTTGAGCAGATCTATTTCTCGCGTCCTGATAGTGTCTGGGACAAAATGAATGTACATCAGTTTCGGCAACGCTTAGGCGAAGTGCTGGCTGAAGAAACGAAGATTGAGGCCGATATTGTCATTCCTGTGCCCGATTCGGCGATCCCAGCTGCCATTGGCTATGCTCGCACTTCGGGTATCCCCTATAACGATGGTTTCATTAAAAATCGTTATATCGGTCGAACGTTTATTCAACCCACCGATTCGTTGCGTAAACAAGGGGTAGCTTTAAAATTTAACGCTCTAGCGAGCAATCTCGAAGGTAAACGTGTCATTGTGATTGACGACAGTATTGTGCGCGGTAATACCTCGGGACCCTTGGTTAAGCTATTACGTCAAGCGGGTGCCAGTGAAGTGCATATGTGTATTACCAGTCCACCGATCAAACATCCCTGCTTTATGGGAATTGATATGGGCACCTACGATGAACTGATTGCGCATAAAATGACGGTTGAAGAAATACGGCAGCATATCGGTTGTGATACCTTGCATTATCTTTCGCTTGAAGGTGTCGAACGTGCGCTAGATAGCAAAACGAATTACTGTAATGCCTGTTTTACTGGCAACTATCCCGTGCCAATTTATCCGCAAACGCAAACGATCCCTGAAGAGAAGATGAGAAAAGAATAGAAGGACTAAACAACATGAAGATTTTATTAATTGGCTCTGGTGGTCGTGAACATGCCATTGCTTGGAAATTATTACAGTCGCCCCGTGTAAAACAACTGTATTTAACGACACCCAATGCAACCGTCGAAATTCTCCAAGAAGAATTTCCTGCTCACGTTCAGCGCTGTCATTTAAACGAAACGGAGCATCAAGGCCTAGTCGACTTTGTCAAACAACACGAGATCAAATTAGTGATCATTGGCAACGAAGCACCCCTCGCAGCGGGCTTAAGCGATTTATTCCGCGCCAATAATATTGCGGTGTTCGGGCCTTCCAAAGCCGCCGCCGAAATTGAAAGCTCTAAAGTATTTTCTAAAGAATTCATGGAACGCCATGCTATTCCCACCGCTCGTTTTAAAGTATTTACTGATTATAAATTAGCCCTGCATTATCTCAATACCATCGATTATGCCATTGTCATTAAAGCCTCTGGTTTAGCTGGAGGCAAAGGCGTGTTTTTACCTGAAACCAAACTCGAAGCTGAAACGGTGTTACGTGAATTATTGCAAAATAAAATAATGGGTGATGCAGGTAACGAAATCGTGATCGAAGAACGCTTAACGGGCCCTGAAGTATCCTTACTCTGCTTTAGTGATGGCAAAACTGTTAAAGCGATGCCTCCGGCACGTGACCACAAGCGTTTAAAAACAGGCGACTTAGGCCCCAATACGGGCGGCATGGGGGTCTTCGCTCCCGTTAAATTACAAGCTGATCTAAGCAAAACTATTTTACAGCCTACCATCGATGCTATGCGTGCTGAAGGCAGGCCATTTGTTGGCGTACTGTATGCAGGATTAATGTTAACTCCAGATGGCCCAAAAGTTTTAGAATATAACTGCCGTTTTGGTGATCCCGAAACCCAAGTATTATTGCCCTTACTCAAATCCGATCTACTCGACATTATTCTCGCCTGTGTTGAAGGCTTACTCACCAATTGTAAAATTGAATGGAGTGACGACGCGGCGGTATGCGTTGTATTAGCATCGAAACAGTACCCCGAAAAAAATACTTCGGGTGATGTTATTACCTTGCCTAACAATACCAAGGCAAATACCCATATATTTCACGCGGGAACTCGTTATCAAGATAAATTAACGACGACTGCCGGCGGCCGCATCCTGGGCATTACGGCACTTGGCAAAACGTTAGATGAGGCACGACACATGGCATATGATGTAATTAAAGATATTAAATTTGACGGGATGCAACATCGTACTGATATTGGTGTGAGCACGACAAACGATCCTTACGCGGCGGCAGGTGTTGATATTAACGCGGGTAACAAAGCGATTGCGTTAATGTCAAAGGCAGTAAAGTCAACTTACGGTGCTGAAGTCTTAGCCGGTATCGGCGCTTTCGGTGGCATGTTTGATTGTCTGTTTATGAAAGACATGCGGCATCCGGTGTTGGTCGCATCAACCGATGGTGTAGGCACGAAGGTCGAGCTAGGTGTGAAAATGAAACGCTTTAGCAGTCTTGGTCACGATATCGTTAATCACTCCGTGAATGATATTTTGGTGCAAGGTGCCCGTCCCTTATTTTTCTTTGACTATGTCGCAGCCAGTAAGCTCGATCCAGAACAAGTGGCCCAAACGGTAACAGGTATGGCCGAAGCCTGTAAAGCCGTAGGCTGCGCCCTACTCGGTGGTGAAACCGCCGAGATGCCTGGTGTCTACGCACCCAATATGTTCGACATTGCCGGCACGATTGTTGGCGTTGTTGAAAAAGATCAAGCCTTGCCACGTCACGATCTACAAGCCGGTGATGTGTTATTAGCGATTGCCTCCTCAGGTCCCCATACCAATGGTTATTCACTCATCCGTAAAATTTTTGCGGACGACGATCTGAATGCCGTATTACCCGAATTAGGCATTTCATTAGCCGATGCTTTACTAGCACCGCATCGTAATTACCTACCTATTTTAAGTAAAGCGCTCAATGATAGCGCGCATCCGATCAAGGGCATGGTACATATTACCGGCGGTGGTTTTTACGAAAATATTCCCCGCGTATTACCCGAAGGCATTGGCGCTGAAATTATCAAAGACAGCTGGCCAGTCCCTGTTCTATTTCAACTGATCCAAAAACGCGGCGAGATCTCCTTTGAACCCATGCACCGCATTTTCAACATGGGCGTTGGTATGATTATTATTACCGCACCTGAAAACGTCGAGTTAGTAAAAAAATTAATCGCTGAGCCCGTGTGGAAAATCGGTCAATTAATAACCGGCAATAAGCACGAAGTAATCTTTAAGTGAGAACATCACGATGCAACGATTAGTAGTTTTAATTTCAGGTAACGGTTCTAACTTACAAGCGATTATTGATGCGTGTCGTGCGCATCAACTCAATGCACAAATTGTCGGCGTGATTTCTGATAAAAAAACGGCGGGTGGTTTAAAGCGTGCTGAAAAAGAGGGGATTAAAACTATCGTCCAGGAAAAAATTGCTAATCAATCACGCGAAGAATACGATCAGTTACTCGCTAAACAAGTGACCGATTTGCAACCTGACTGGATCGTGCTCGCGGGCTGGATGCGTTTGTTGACCAATACTTTTTTAAATCAATTTTCAGGTAAAGTGATCAATATTCACCCTGCTTTACCGGGAACTTTCCCCGGCACCAAAGCCATTGAGCGCGCACTTCAAGCGTATAAAAAACGGGAGATTGGGGCTACTGGGGTGATGGTTCATGAAGTGCCCGATGAGGGAGTCGACTCAGGTCCGGCGTTGGGCATGAAAGTGGTGCAAATTGCTGCCCATGATACATTGGAAACGTTAACTGAGCGGATGCACGCTGCAGAACATGAATTGCTAATTAGCGTCTTACAAAAACTAACAGGTGAGAAAAAATAAATGCCTTATGCTCTACTTTCAGTTTCTGATAAAACGGGATTAATTGAGTTTGCTACCGAACTCAATAATTTAGGTTGGACCTTAATCGCTTCGGGTAATACGGCGGCGTATTTACGTGAACATAATTTAGCAGTCAAAGATGTCGCTGAATATACGCAATCCCCCGAAATGCTGGGTGGCCGTGTAAAGACTTTGCATCCCGCGATTCACGGCGGCCTACTCGCACGCGCCACTGAAGCCGATCGCAACGAATTATTACAATTTGGTTGGGATTATATCGATTTAGTCGCGGTTAATTTGTATCCTTTCGCGGCGACCATTGCCAAACCTGATATCACCCAAGCGGAAGCGATCGAACAAATCGATATCGGCGGTGTTGCATTGATCCGCGCCGCTGCGAAAAATTTTCAACGCGTCACCCTCGCCTGCGACCCTAATGATTATCAAACTATATTAAGCGAATTAAAAATTGATAACAAAACCACATTAGAAACTCGCCAAAAATTAAGCATCAAAGGTTTTTTGATGACCAGTGAATATGACACGGCCATCGCTAATTATTTTAATCCTGAATCAAGTTGGAACTTAAAATTATTTCCCCAGCAGCCATTGCGCTATGGTGAAAATCCACATCAAGCCGCGACGCTATATGCATTTACGCCGAACAGTGGTCCATTGGGTGGCAAATTATTACAAGGCAAAGAACTGTCGTACAATAATTTACTCGACTTAGATGCAGCCTGGAAAACCGTGGTGAGTTTCACGGCACCCACGATTTGTATAGTCAAACATTTATCACCTTGCGGTATCGCTTCGTCTACTCAATTAGTGGATGCGTATCAAGCCGCATTAAAATGCGATCCCATCTCCGCATTTGGCGGGATCATTGCCAGTAATAAACCATTCGATGGAGCAACAGCTGAAGCCCTCGGTAAATTATTTGTCGAATGTATTGCCGCCCCCGCTTTTACGGATGAAGCGAAAGCGATCTTAGCAAAACGTGTGAATTGTCGCTTACTCGAGATCTCTGATCTTACACTTTCACCAACTTATGAATTACGCTCGATTAATAATGGGATCCTAAAACAAGATGTCGATCGGGGTGATCCACAAAATACTGAATGGAAAGTCGTGACCATGAATCAACCGACGGCCACCGAGTTAGAAACGTTAAAATTTGCCTGGCATTGCTGCCAACACGTAAAATCAAATGCGATTGTGTTTGTGAAAGGCACCGCAACGATCGGTATTGGCTCGGGGCAACCCAATCGTATTGACTGCGTACACATTGGCGCAAAACGTGCTGGCGATAACCTGAACGGTGCCATGATGGCTTCCGATGCCTTCTTCCCCTTTGCGGATACGGTAGAGTCAGCAGCGCAATATGGCATTAAATGCATCGTGCAACCAGGTGGTTCGATCCGCGATCAAGAAGTAATCGACATGGCGAATAAATTGGGGATCACAATGATCTTCACTGGTGTTAGGCATTTTAGGCATTAATTCTGGGTTAAAAATTGTAGGGGCATGTTGCGCATGCCCAAAATAACCCGATAATAAATCAGAACTTAGGAGGGCACGCGCAACGTGCCCCTACACCAGGAATTTTATCATGAACAAATATTCTTCTCTTACACCTGAAGTTTTACACATCCTTAAAGACAAAGGCACTGAAGTGCCCTTCTCGTGTAGCTATGATACTGACGCCACTCAAGGTACGTATTTGTGTCGTGGCTGTGGTCACGCTCTCTTCCGTGCGGACAGTCATTTCACTTCAGGCTGCGGTTGGCCGAGTTTTGACGATGAAATTTCGGATGCCGTAAAACGCGTACCCGATAAAGATGGTCGTCGTACTGAACTTTTGTGTAATCATTGTAATGGCCATTTAGGTCATGTATTTGGTGGTGAAAATTTTACGACAAAAAATATTCGCCACTGTGTCAATTCGTTAGCGATTGAGTTTGTCGAGAATAATACGGTGTTGAAAACTGAAGAAGCAATTTTAGCGGCAGGTTGTTTTTGGGGCGTTGAATATTTTTTACAGAAATTACCCGGGGTTTTAAAAACTGAAGTGGGCTATATCGGCGGCACTGTCGAGCACCCTACTTACGAACAAGTCTGTACGAAAAAAACAGGGCATCTTGAGGCATTACGGGTGATCTTTGATCCGACTGTCTTAACTTATGAAGCCCTACTTAAATATTTTTTTGAAATCCATGATCCCGCCCAAGAAGACGGCCAAGGCCCTGACCTTGGCCCTCAATATTTGAGCGCGATTTTTTATTTTGATCAGCAACAAAAACAGACCGCTGAACAGGTTATTAGCCAGCTAATCGAGCTCGACTACCCTGTCGCGACTAAACTTTACCAAATGTCATCCTTTTGGCCAGCTGAAACCTATCACCAGGATTACTATACTAAAACTGGCAAAGCGCCCTATTGCCATCTTTGGACTAAAAAATTCACCTAACATGGCTGTCATCACTTTGTCATAATCCCCTGTTATGTTACGCTTGCGGAACAAAAATAATAATAGGAACTTTATTTATGTTAACAAAGTCAATTAAAGCTGAATCATTAAGTTTTCTTGATTTGCTCGTGCGGATGACGACGTGGATAGCTCGAGAATATCCTAATGGAACTGCAGTTACCTCGGTGATCGCAACTTCCACTATTCAGGCACGAGGCTTAACTACTCTTATTGCAAATGTTAATAGCGACATTCATGATTCAACACCAAAACAATTGACATTAACCTTCTCTTTGCTAGCTTTTTTTATGGTCGCAAATCTGAAACAAGGCGATAAACTGGCAACGTATGCCGCGGCGCTTAGAGCACAAATTCTTGGAGTACCACCCCCTTCTCCCCGTGCACATCTGTTGTGTATACAAAATCCACGTATGATCAAATTCTTTAAAGGATTGAATTTTGCTGCAAACTTTACCGCGAATAGTTTTTCTGCTGCAAATGCCGCACAATCGATTTTTGCCAGCCATAGCAGCAGTAAATTACCTACAGAAATTGCTGCTCCTCTTGCTGCTGCTTGTCAAGTTTTGGCACTGATTGAATTTTACGAGTTATATAACTTACCCGAGCCTTGGCCAAGGATCGCGGCCACTTTATTTGCCATTCCTGATGCCATTCTTTATGGCAATGCTATCTTATCATTTGGCACAAACAATTTTTTGATTGCTCTGTTTGTCATGTTAACTCTTATCGCTATTATGGGGATCTATCGTCAATATTTAGGCGGAATACGTTTTGATCGAGCATTGCAGCGTGATCCTAGCCAGCTTTTCATCAAGCCGAGCGAATCTCAAGCGTTATTAGCGAGTCAACAAGATATTGAGACTTTAGCAATCGTAAAGCAGTTAACTTTTTTGGAACAACTTGGACTCGATAATCAACAAGGCTTTGTTCTATTGCAATTATTGACGGTTGCTCTCAAAACATTTGGTATGGTTATCGCCATGAAAAGCACAGGTGAGCTAGTCCTTAAGGGTATGCAAGGCGATATTGAAAACACCTGGGATATTATTTTGATTATTGTTATGTCACTATTTTGCGTGTTTGGCTATTTTTCAAATGCTATCGCGCGTAACTTAATGGCAGAATGTGGATTAAATTCTATGGATCAAGCTCGGATCCATATTCAAAAATAATAACGAAACACTTAATTTTTTTCGCTCTTCTTTGAATGTCCCATCAATTTCGTGGTAAAGGCTAAGGCGATAGCTGAGATCACGAGAGTTAAATGGATCGTCACTTGCCACATGATCACCCAATTCGTCAAATGTCCGGGATCGATAAAAGTCGCTAATAAATGGATTGAGGAAATCGCGACCAGCGCAATCGCCAATTTGATCTTCATGCTGCCGGCATTCACTTCGTCTAACCAATCCGGATTATCCGGATGATTGCGCAGATGCAGATGCGACACAAAGGTATCATAACCACCGACAATCACCATGATCAGTAAGTTGGCAATCATCACGACGTCGATCAAATTTAAAACGTTCAGCATGATCTGGCTATTATCAAAACTGGCAACATGTTTGACTAAATCAAATAACTCGATGGCAAAGCGATACACATAAGCAATCAAGGCAATGACTAAGCCTAAATATAACGGGGCTTGCAACCAGCGGGTGGCAAAAATCATTTGGGATACACGGGATGTTTTCATGAATTGGATCTCTATTAAATTACGAGATGAAAGTTACTCGGAATTGGCAGCAGCGTCAATCTAAAAATCCAGATTTTACAAGCAATAACTAATTTTTATGCTAAAATTAAAGCCAGGATAATGATTAATTAAGGATAATTTAAATGGGAAAAGCAAATCTCAGCGCGGGCAGTCTAGGCAATATCTTAGAGTGGTTAGATTTCGGATTGTTTATTTATCTAGCCCCCGTTTTAGCAAAACAATTTTTTCCTACTGACAATATTCAAACTTCTTATCTTGAAGTGTTGGCGGTTTTTGCTGCTGGCTTTATCTGCCGTCCGTTAGGTAGTATTTTATTTGGTTTTCTTGGTGATCGCTATGGTCGCGTCGTGAGTCTACGTCTATCTATTCTGGCAATTACGTTGACAATTTTGTTCTTCGGCCTACTGCCTAGCTACGAGATCTGGGGTTTTACGGCAACGGTTTTATTTGTTGGTTTGCGCCTCCTGCAGGGCTTGTCAGTGGGTGGCGAATATGGGTCGGCGATGATTTATTTGGCTGAAGCAGCGCCACAGCCTCGCCGTGGTTACTTTACCAGCTTTGCCGCCGTAGGCGCCAATGTCGGTTTTCTTTTAGCCAGTATTATCGCTTTTATCTTGCATACCTATGTCTCAAAAACATTATTGGATGCCTGGGTGTGGCGCGTACCTTTTTTATTAATTGCGCTAATCGGGTTAAGTATTTTTATATTCCGCCTACGTTTAATCGAAACGCCTGTCTTTAAAGAGTTGAAAGCGAGAAAAGAACTCGTTCGATGGCCGTTATTTGTCGCCATTTTGCATGCACCGCGTCAACTATTGAAAATAGTCGGTTTAAGTTGTATGGGCGGCGTGTTTTATTATGTGTTTTTTGGCAATATGCCTAATTATTTAGAAAAATCAGCAGGGTTTTCATTATCAGTAGGTTTTGCTTTGCAAAGTGCCTTTTTATTATTAATGTTACTTCTCGTACCTATGGCCGGCGCGCTCGGTGATCGTTTTGGCCGTAAAAAATTATTAGGCGCAACTGCTCTAGGTATTATCATTTTTGCGTATCCGTGTTTTTATTTACTACAATTACATAGCGTCGCATTATTAATTATTGCTTTTGGGATCGCTACGCTATTAAGTTCATTTGAACAAGGAAATACCTTAATTACTGTCGTGGAAAATTGTCCGGCCAATATTCGAACCACGGGCGTGTCATTTGCCTATAATATTGGCATGGCACTTTTTGGGGGTACCGCACCACTGATTATCGCCCTTCTTACCAGCAAAGTCAGTATTCATGCACCCGCCTATTATTTAATGGCAGCTGCTGCCGTGACGTTACTGGTAGTATTTACCATCCCCGAGACCTATCGCGCCAGTTTACTGAAAGTTACCAAGCCTTAAGCATTATAAAAATGGATCATAATAGGCTGATCTTTTTTATTCTCTAATATTACTGTCGAATACTCATTGGTAACAGTATAAACTACCAACAACTCGCCCAGTAAAAATGAATCTGCATGAATGACACCGGGACTAGCATATATTGCACATTCCAAGGGGATCTTAAAACCTGTCAAGTAATACGTTCCATCAACCTCTCGTCCTAACAAAATATGTCCATTATTACACGTGGGAGAGGTATGCATCCAAAAGTGTGGCTCATTATGATATTCAATATATTCGCCACCGCCATATTCTGGAGCCATTAAATAATCATCGACAAACGTTTTACCCACTTCCATGATGGTGATAGGCAGATCTTGCTTGGTTTCAAATTGGACTGTTTGACCAGATGTAATCAGATAGGCTCCATAAAAGGCGAGCGCCTCATCTGTTGCGGTAATGACTGGCACATCAAGTTCAGCTGTCTCAGTATCGGTAAATATGCCACAACCACCAAAAATATTAGCATTATTCTTTGCAATTTTTTGTTTTTTTCTCCAAGTCCCATGCAATTGCGCATGCGTAGGAGGCGTAAATTTTTGATCATTCGAAAATCTATTGATGGCATTAACGGGTTTATTTTTTGGATCTGTGGCATCGCACTCAACTAAAGTAACTTCAGTACCTTTGTACGTATCGCTATAAATCTTACTTTCAATTTTAGAAATATCAACCGCTGCCAATTTATATACTTTTCCGGGTGACAGCGAACCAATAAAATCTTTGACAATCATATATGAATTTTTATCTGTGCCCAAACGCGCTACCATTAGGGCTCCGGTTTGGCTAATGATGCTTTGTGGCAATTTTCTAATGTTAAATAAATTATCTTCCATTTTTACACTCCTTATTTTGTATGATTTCGTCTATGTTAATACCAATAAATTCTTTTTGCAAATCGTTAGGTCGCTCAACAAGTAATTTTTTATCATCGCGAGGCAAGGCTTTAATATAGTGTTCAACTTTTAAGATCGCTGAGATATCGGCATGAACTTTCCAGCAAGCGCTGATTTTTACCGGTGGAAAACTACGCGTATATTTGCATTTGGCGCTGCCCTGTTGATGTTCGCGATAGCGGCGTTCGATATCCGTGGTATACCCCGTGTAAAAAGCACCGTTAGTGCATTCAAGAATATAAATATAGTAAGACTTTGCTTCCAATCAACACTCTTTTTCAGTCTTTGCTTTTTTGCGTCTGGCTAAAATGAATTCAATCACATACATAATGAGCTTGCTAATTATCACATTGCGACTGCTATTGAATAATTCTGCTTTTTCCTCATCATATTCAGTGCGTTTTACTAGCAACACAATAAATAAAATAACAATAACTGCTAGCCAAGGCGATAAACAAACTATAGCTGCCATCAGCATCGACCAATCATAATCCATCACCAAAACAGCAGCGGAAAATGCCGTTAACAACGTAAAAAAACTAATCATCAAAAACAGCAAGCCAATGTTGGTAAAGAGGAGCCGCCAAAACATTTTATGTAATCGCGAAAATTGATGCATGTTTATTTTCTCTTTTTAAATAAAAAACCTAGCGCTACGCCTACTAAAGCAGCAATTCCTACGGCATGTAAGGGTTTCTTTTTAATCACGGTTTTTAATTGCCCCACTTTTTCTTGACTATTGTGTATTGCATCCTGCGCGACCTTTTTGGCTTTTTCACTGACAACATGCGCTTGTTCTTCAACACGATTTTTTAAATCTTTAATAGATTGTTTTATTTTGTCTAGCTCTACATTCTCACTCATGACAGGCTCCTTTTTATATTATCACTTGGTATTAATATATACTTAATGACGGATTATAACAACATCACACCGATTTTACGGCCAATCATTTGCTTACGTTCCGCGCAACGCACCATTTCACAGGTTTCAGCCACTTCTTCCCAGATATTTTCATCAAATAACTCAGGGTAAATTTGTAATAAATGGGTACGCCCTTTGATGTCATTTCGTGCATCAATCTTTAATTTTTGTTCATACAATTGCAACACGGTATGTAAGGTTAAATCGTTAAAGTCAGTTTTGTGGTGAGTCGCCATTATACTATCCTCCATGACAGTCTTATCTATTGAGAAAATCCTTTTCTAAGTAGGAGTATAGTAGGAAATTTAAAAAATGGCCTGGGCATGCTTCAATTTAGCCAGGCAGGGTTGTAAGGCTTGAAGCATTTCTTGCTGTACCTCAGCAATCGACTGACTAGCATCAATGACTCGGAAGCGTTGCGGTTCTTCTTGCGCCATTTTGAGATAGGCGCGACGCGCCTTATTGAAGAATTTATTGCTTTCCATTTCGAAACGATCGACTTTCTTGCGTTCTTGGATCCGTTCACGACCTATTTCAGCGGGCGCGTCTAATAGAATGGTTAAATCAGGCTTCAGGCCTTCTTGAACGAGAAGTTCTAAGGTAGCAATTTTTTCGCGAGGAATATCACGACCCGCACCTTGATATGCGTAGCTGGTGTCGGTAAAACGATCACATAATACTAATTTGCCAGCGGCTAACGCGGGACGGATCACTTTACTGATATGTTGCGCACGTGCTGCAAAAATAAGCAGCAATTCAGCCTCAGGTTCAATTTGTTCTTTATGCTCTGATAATAAGAAATGGCGGATATCATCGGCTAAGGGTGTGCCACCAGGTTCGCGGGTGATGAGTAAGGGAACATCGTGTTGATGTAAATATTCGGCGAGAAAACGCAAATTAGAGGTTTTACCCGTACCCTCGATACCTTCGAGCGTTACAAAAATGCCGGGGTGTTGAGTGCTGTCAGTCATTTTATTTCCTTACTCTGCGCGACTGGATTTATTGTACCGCCTATTGCAAAGTCTTTCCAGTACTTAACTTACTTGCTGCGGTAGAAAAAATGTGGGGCGAGCTGCGGTCGCCCTTTTATTTAAGCAAAAATTGCTTGATCGCCTGATCATGCTGTGGCAAGGTCGTTGAAAAAAAATGTGAGCCATCGCCTTTCGCTACAAAATAAAGTTCAGTGCCGCTGGCTGGATGCAAAGCAGCATAGAGCGCTGGAACGCCCACCATGGCAATGGGAGTCGGGGGTAAACCACGATTACGATAAGTATTATAAGGACTATTAATGCGCAGATCCTTATGATGCAATTTGCCTTGATAGCGATCACCTAATGCATAAATAACCGTGGGATCAATCTGCAAGAGCATTTTCTGTTGTAAACGGCGATAAATCACGCCGGAAATTTTAGCGCGATCATCGGTGAGCGTACCCTCTTTCTGGATCAGAGACGCGGCAATTAACGCTTCATAGGGCGCTTTATAGACATCACCAGTAGTGCGCAGTGGCCACTGTGTGTGCAGTGCTAATTGAAGAAGTTTATGGGCGCGTAATAAAATTTTCTGATCTGAATCAGGCCAAGTAAATTGGTAGGTTTCGGGTAAAAACAAACCCTCTGGATCAGCCTGATCTAATTTTAAAACCATGGCGATCTGCGCGGGTGTTAACGTATTCAACACATGAGTCAAGTAAGGATCATTGTCGAAGGCATTCATCATTTGTTTAAAAGTCCAACCATCGACAATGGTGATTTGATGTTTAACCACATCACCAGCAATTAGTTTATTAATAATATCTTGTAGCGAAACACCTGATTGAAATTGATACTCACCACTTTTTAGCTGTTTAAGATGTCCTTCTAGCTTAACTGTAAACGTAAAGACACGCGGATGACGTAATACATCTAAGCGTTTTAAATCATAAGCGACCTTGATCGTCGGCGTGCCGGGCATGAGAATATACGTTTTTGGCGTGCCTGCAAATTTGTAACCGCGAAACAAGGAAAATAAAAATAGGCTAATGATAATTAGACATAGAAAGAAAAAAATACCGAGCGTGATAAAAAGTTTTTTATACATATCATAATTTTTTAAATAATAAGCTGCCGTTAGTACCACCAAAACCAAATGAATTCGACATAGCGTACTCGATTTTCATTTCTTGAGCCGTATGCGGTACAAAATTTAAATCGCAACCAGCTTCGAGATCGGGATGATCTAAATTAATCGTCGGGGGGGAAACTTGGTCACGTAAGGCTAGCACGGTGAAAATAGCTTCAATCGCGCCCGCAGCACCGAGCAGATGTCCAGTCATGGATTTAGTCGAGCTGACCGCCATTTTATAGGCTTGCTCACCAAAGCTTAATTTGATCGCCCGTACCTCAGGCGGATCACCCACTGAAGTTGAAGTCGCATGCGCATTAATATACTGCACGGCATCGGCTGTTACTTTGGCATCTTGCAAGGCATTCGTCATGCAGCGAGCAGCACTGGCACCAGTCGGATCATTTGAGGTCATATGATGCGCATCAGCACTCATCCCAAAGCCAACTAGCTCGGCATAGATTTTGGCACCGCGTTTGACGGCATGCTCATATTCTTCTAACACGAGAACTCCAGCGCCATCCGCAAACACAAAACCATCCCGATCTTTATCCCAAGGGCGACTTGCAGCTTTCGGATCATCATTTCGGGTCGATAAAGCGCGCATTGCCGCAAATCCACCTAAGCCTAATCGTGAGCTGGCTTTTTCGCTACCCCCGGCTAGCATGACATCAGCATCACCATAGGCGATGGTGCGTGCCGCATAGCCTAAATTATGGCTGCCGGTTGTACAAGCGGTCACAATGGAGATATTGGGCCCTTGGAGTCCATACTGAATAGAAACATAGCCGGAGACCATGTTGATAATCGTTCCGGGAATAAAAAAGGGGGAAATACGTCGAACTCCCTTTTTCATGAGAGTGTCAGCATTGGTTTCAATCATGGGAATACCACCGATACCAGAGCCAATTGCAACACCAATACGATTTCGATTCTCATCAGTTACTTCAATACCGGAATCAAGTATCGCTTCGTTTGCCGCTGCCAGACCGTACTTAATGAAATCGTCGACTTTTTTTTGATCTTTGATTGAGATGAGGTGGTCAATCGAAAATTCGGGGACTAAGCCCGCAAACTTGCTGGTGATATCTTCAGTGGAAAAAGTATCGATCGTTCGAATGCCGCTTTCACCAGCGAGGATCTTTTGCCATGTGTTAGCGACATTAGTCGCTAACGGTGTCAACATTCCTAAACCAGTAATAACGACACGACGTGTAGACATCGATCTATTTTTTATTATTGAGCTGATTATTGACGTAATCAATCACCGCTTGAACGGTGCTCAACTTAGCCGCATCATCGTCTGGTACTTCAATACCAAATTCTTCTTCTAAGGCCATCACTAACTCAACCGAATCTAAAGAATCCGCGCCTAAATCATCCGCAATAGATTTGTCAGGTGTCGTTTCATTTTCTTCAGTGCCTAATTGTTCAGCAATAATTTTGATGACGCGTTGTTGAGTGTTTAAATCAGTCATTAGATATTTCCTTTGTTGGTTAGTTGTTCATTAGCCGTTAATTTACCAGATCCACAGTTAAATTCAAGTTTTAATGGATTGCCAAGCCCCCTGCTACCGTAATCGTCTCACCGGTAATATATTTTGCTGCAGGAGAAGCCAAAAATGCGACTAATGTCGCGATATCTTCTGGTGTACCCATGCTACCTATTGGGATCATTTTACAGGCGTGTTCGCGTTGTGCCTCAGTTAATGAATGAGTCATATCAGTAGCAATGAAGCCAGGTGCCACAACATTCACCGTTATCTGCCGACTGGCTAATTCTAAGGCTAACGATTTACTAAAACCCATCACTCCCGCTTTGGCCGCGGCATAGTTAGTTTGCCCGGGATTGCCAACAATCGCCGTAATGGAACTAATATTGATAATACGACCCCAATGTTGTTTAAGCATTGGGCGTGAAAAATTTTTGCATAATTTAAAAACGCCCGTCAAATTAGTTTGGATCACTTGCTCCCACTCTTCATCTTTCATGCGTAGTAATAAATTATCGCGCGTAATGCCAGCATTGTTCACTAAAATATCAACGATAATTTTTTGCTCTTGTAAAAAATCAGTCACATTTTTTATTGAAACCGTTTCAGCAACGTTTAATACGAGGCCCTGTCCGTGATAACTATTTTGTTGTAAATAATTTGTAATTTCAGTAGCGCCAGCTTCGCTGGTTGCCGTGGCATAGACTGTAGCGCCTTGATTTGCTAATTCTAACGCGATAGCCTTACCGATACCGCGCGTAGCACCCGTGACTAAGGCTGTTTTACCCGTTAATATTTTTTCAATCATGAACTCTCTCCTCTAAGTTAAATTCCGTCATTGCGAGGTACGAAGCAATCCAGAGAGTTTATTACTGGATTGCTTTGCGGAGTACCGCTCGCAATGACGGCGCGGTTATTCTAATTCGATTTTACACATTCTATCACCTGCTCTAACGATTCCGGATCATTCATACTAAAACACGTTACATTTTCAACGATGCGTTTATTTAAACCGGTTAATACTTTACCGGCTCCACATTCACCGATTGCGATACAGCCATCTTGATGCATTTTTTGAATGATTTCAACCCAGCGTACGGGTTGGGTTAATTGGGCAATTAAGGCTTCACGAATTTGCGCTGGATCAGACGTAATATTTACGTCAACATTATTAATGACCGGAATGTGCGGTGCTGCAATGTTGATAGCTTCTAAAATGGGGCGCAATTTTTCAGCGGCACTCTGCATTAATGCACAATGTGATGGCACGCTGACAGCTAGCACTAAAGCGCGTTTTGCGCCCTTCTGCTTGGCTAATTCACAGGCGCGTTGCACGGCTGCGGTATGCCCCGCGATGACAATTTGTGCCGGGGAATTAAAATTGGCAGCACTCACGATCTCGCTTATTGTTGATGCTTGTTTACAAACTTCGATTACATCGTGATCCGCTAAGCCAATAATTGCCGCCATAAGACCCGTGCCCATCGGTACTGCCGCTTGCATAAATTGCCCGCGCTGATGCACTACCGCAATAGCATCGGTAAATTGCAACGCTCCCGCACACACTAAGGCGCTATATTCGCCCAAACTATGTCCCGCAAACAGGGCTGGTTGCGGTGCTTTTTGTGCTTGCCAAATGCGCCAGATCGCGACACTCGTCGCTAATAATGCGGGCTGAGTAAGATCGGTTTGATTTAGTTTTTCTTGGGGACCGTTAGCGGCTATTTCCCATAAGTCAAAACCTAAAATTTCCGATGCCTGATTAAATGTTTGAAATACAATGGGATACTGATCAGCAAATTCTGCCAACATGCCAACGTGTTGTGAACCTTGACCCGGAAAAACAAAACCAAATTTCATAAAAGTCCTTGTTGCTGCTTAGTTTGTCATTCCAGCAATTATTCATTCACCATCTTATCAGTGCCGAGCCCCACGTAATACCCCCACCAAATGCCGCCATTAAAATCAATTGTCCTTTTTTAATTCTACCATCGCGTACCGCAGCATCAAGTGCTAATGGAATTGAAGCCGCCGAAGTATTGCCCTGCTCTTGCAAGGTAATAATCACTTGTTCGAGTGGTAATTGTAATTTATTGGCCAGGCTTTCAATAATGCGCATATTGGCTTGATGGGGGATCAACCAATTTAACTCCGACAATTTTATCTGATTAGCAATCAGGGTATCACTAATTAAATCACTAAAATTATTTACTGCAAGTTTAAATACTTCACGGCCTTGCATTTTGATTTTGCAAGTTTCATGAGTAAGCGTCGCATTATCGAGTGATAAAATATCCGCATGTTCGCCCATAGCGTGTAAGCGCGTAGCAATAATACCGGGTTCTGGAGTCGCGCTGACGACCACCGCACCCGCACCATCGCCAAATAATACGCAGGTACCGCGATCCTGCCAGTCGGTGACTCTTGATAACACTTCGCTACCAATCACTAGAATGTGTTGCGCATTGCCCGCACGAATATATTGATCCGCCACACTTAAGGCATAAATAAAACCCGAACAGGCGGCGCTTAAATCAAATGCGGCGGCGTTCTTGCAAGCTAATCGTGCCTGAATTAAACACGCGGTACTGGGAAACAGTTTATCGGGTGTGCAGGTAGCCACAATAATTAAATCGATTTTTTCAGGTGTAAGTTGTGCCGCTTCTAAAGCACGTTGCGCGGCAATACTGCCCATATCCGCTGTGGTTTGATCAACAGCGGCGATATGTCGCGCAGAAATGCCAGAGCGAGAGGTGATCCATTCATCGGTAGTATCGACCATTTTTTCCAATTCTGCATTGGTTAAAATGCGTTCGGGCAAATAGCTACCCGTACCACTGATTTTTGAATATAAAGTTTTAGTCCGCGTATTCGTGAGATCTCTCCTGTTGAATTGGGATTATAATCTTATTTATGCTAGAATAAAGAAATAAACTAATAAAAGAAAAAAAATATGGCGTATCATGGTCATGCCCCTCGGGAATGTATTGAACTAATTAAAAGGGTGAGGGTAGCCTTACTCGCCGCTCCAGGATTTCTCGTATTTATCCGACAATGCTATGGAAGGCAGATCGATTTAGACATGCTAGAAAAATTATTGCTCCATACCTATAGTCCAGCAACATTGCGTCACGCTTTACAAACTGTACTCACGGAAATACCATCTATTACAAAAATTTTTATTCTGCATCCTAGTCCTCTAGAGTTACTAAGAGTTCTCCCAATATTAAAGAGACAAATTAGCCTTATTGACGAATACTATAAATGTACAATTGCTAATTTATTTCAGTCAGTCATGGGAAAAGCTGACAAAGAACAACTTCTTAAGGATGTGGGAAGCGGCAGAATGCATATTCGTGTAAATGCTCAACAAATTCAGGAAGTACCTCCTGGTGATGACCCTGCTCGGATTAGATTCATTGAGCAATTTTATGAGAGGAATGGCATAACTGATCCTGAGCTTCGGCAGTTTCTACTTGATTACGGACATCAAGCAGGTATTTTTGGTTTTGAACATCCCATCTCCTCATGTCAGCCACTTAATGGATTACTCCTTCGTCCTAACGATGAACAGCTACGGCATAAAGCACAACAAATAATGCATGATGGAAGACCCGCATTGCAAATTACACGCGTAATTTCTTACAAAATAATGAATTTTTCTGATTCGAAAACTTATCAAAATTCGAGAAAAGATCCTAAATATGACGAAGGGTATAACCTGCCTCATTGTTTAACACTATCCATTACATTAAAATGTAAAGTATATTGGGATCTCCTGAAAAAACAATTTGTATTCGTTGATGGTCAATATACCGAAGATGCGGAGATCCATGAAGAATACGGCGGTTTATTTTACACTAATGAAGTCTATCAATATTTGTGTCAATTTATAGCTGTCTTTTTTGAAGGGGCTAAACAAATTTTCATTGAGAAAACTTTAAATCCGGATAGCTATGCCAATACATTAAGCCGATTGATCCATAAAAAAACGGAAGCTCGATTTACTCTAGTGATTCAAAGTAAACTAGTGCCCATCATTAGTATGATGCGGCAGCTGCCGATCTTCTATACATCCGAATTTTTTAAAGAAATGATGCAAAATATGCAGACTGCTGCTGAGGCTTACACTTTACTTGAAACATTCTTTATTGAGATTATTTTGACTCCAAAGCCGCTAACTATTGACACACGAACTACTTCACTGACAATGCTGATTAATGCTTTCGACTACCTATTTACTATATAGTTAGGATATGTTTTTAATTTGCTGTAATTGCGCGCCAATTTTTTCGGGTAAATTTTGCTGGATAGCGAGTTTTGCTTTGTCGATAGCGTAACTGAAGGATTGCGCATTCGCTGAGCCGTGGCTTTTAATGACAATACCGTTTAGACCTAATAAACACGAGCCGTTATAAACATTCGGATCGAGCTTGTGTTTCAGATCCATTAATACGGGTTTGGCAAT
Organism: Gammaproteobacteria bacterium; assembly: GCA_009692385.1. Lineage (GTDB taxonomy): Bacteria > Pseudomonadota > Gammaproteobacteria > JABDGN01 > JABDGN01 > SHZH01. The sequence goes on from SHZH01000003.1 coordinate 28,014, forward strand.
AATGGCGCGCATTTTATTGACTAAATTTTTAGTGAACGATTGCTTTAATAATTTCATCATCAATTTAGCAATGCCTTCACTCGCTTTTAAAACAGAATTTCCCACAAAGCCATCACAAACCACGACATCACTTTTTTCTGAAAAAATTTCATCGGCTTCAATGAAGCCCCGATAATTTAAATTAGGAGTCGCTAAAAATAACTTGGCAGCGGCTTTGACCAATTCGTTACCCTTGATCTCTTCGGAACCAATATTTAACAATTTCACTATGGGGCATTTAATTTGCGCCACCGTTTCGCAATACACCGAAGCCATTAAAGCAAATTGCAATAATTGCTCGGCGGTACAATCAACGTTAGCACCCAGATCGAGCACTTGCACACCTTTGCCATTTTCGGTCGGTAAGGTGGCCATCAGTGCTGGGCGATCAATGGATGGCAACATTTTTAAAACATAACGTGAGATGGCCATTAATGCACCGGTATTACCTGCACTGACCGCGCCTTGCGCATGACCTTCGGCCACTAAATTAATAGCCACCCGCATTGAGGAATCTTTTTTGCTGCGCATTGCCACCGCGGGTGCTTCATCCATAGCAACCACTTCGCTGGCATGATGAATACTGAGTGTCTCGGGGATCTTGTGTTGGCGTTGTCGAAAATAATGTTGGATCGCGATCTCATCGCCAACTAAAATAATTTTCAGCTCCGGGTCTTTTTTCAACTGTAATAATGCGGCGGGGATCACGACCGACAGACCATGATCTCCACCCATTGCATCTAATGCGATCGTGATACTATTTAGCATCTGAATTGCTTCCTGCCGCGCTTTGCTCACAGTCGCAATGACGTTATTCAGCTGCGGCTTTTTTAGCTTTTTTAGTCACAATAATTTGACGGCCACGATACATCCCATCGGCAGACATCGTGTGGCGTAAGTGGATCTCACCTGTTTTGCTATCAGTCGTGATCGCTTTAGCAACTAAGGCATGGTGTGAACGACCTTGGCGGGTACGTGAACGTGATTTTTTACTCTTTTGAACGGCCATCTATCTTTCCTCTTGTTTTCAACTGGGCTAATACCGCAATAATAACGATTAATGGCATTAAAGTCAAAAACACTTATCGCTAGATATAAAACCATATTTAGTCTATATTAAGTCTTTAGAGTGACGCAATCTAACTGACAGGTGATGTATGAAATATTCAGAACGAATTAAACCAATATCTTATCTTAAAAGCCATGCCGCTGAAATCGTTAAAAATCTCGCTGAAACACGCGAGCCTTTAGTCATTACCCAAAATGGTGAAGCTAAATTAGTGGTTATGGATGTTAGGTCTTATGAAGAATCTATCGAAACATTAGCATTGCTAAAAATGTTAGCCATGAGCAATAAAGATATTGAAGAAGGTAAGGTGTATTCGGCGGAAGAAGTGTTTGCAGAATTAGACAAGGACTAAATTTTTCATGGCCTACCAAATAATTTTCCCTAAAGAAGCAAAACTTGATTTGAAAGAATTAAAAAACTATATCGTTACCAATTTTTCTATTGAAATTTGGCGAAGAACCTATAGCAAAGTTAAAAATGCCGTTAATAATTTAATGACCAATCCTGAAGCCGGCGGTACTTTGTCTGAATTGAATGTAATAAGTTCGAGCCAATATAGGCAAATAATTTCGGGAATGAATCGAATTATTTATGACATCAGAAAAAATATAATTTATATCCATATCGTTGCTGATAGTCGTCGAGATATGACGAGCTTAGTAACTAAAAGATTACTTCGGTCCTAAATATTATTTTTCTGTTTAAAGGCTATTTCAGCGTGGGCAAATAATTCTTGATCCATTGCTTGATAAAGCTGTACTAAATTATAATTTTTATAAGCATCTGCTACGCCAAACCCCGCCTCTTCCCTGGTCGCAATTTTATTGCGCGCATCACGCAGCAGATAATAAGCCCAACAGAGTGGCGATTGATCGTCGCGATAACGAATATTGAAATTTTCAAGTGTTTGGCGTAACAGCGCGTGATCGATTATCGTGATCTTGTCTTGTGCTACTTGAATAATTAAATCGTTCAATCGATTGAAAACACTAGTTTTTTCAATTTCATCGTAATTATTCCAATGAATAATTTCTGTGTAAAAGCGCTTGCAACCACGACAAACATTATCACCATAAACCGTTGAACAAATACCAATGCACGGAGTATCTAACTCCATTAAGTAAGCTTCAATAGATTCGGCAATTCATTAATGCTTTCTAAAATCAATAATGGTTTGGCCATTTCTAACATGATCTTAGTATCGCTACCTGAGAGTACTGTAACGGCAGCGATCCCAGCATCATTCGCCATCACCACGTCGGCAAGCGAGTCACCAATCATCAAGGCGTCACTAGCTGTATGATGAGTGGCTTGTAAAATAGCATGCAGCATTTGTGGATCCGGTTTTTGATAACCCATATCACCGGTTTGGATCATTGTAAAATAATTTTCTATATGATTTTCTTGAAGCAACACGTCGATATATTCTCGTGGCATACTAGTCGCTAATGCTACGATAAAGTTATTTTTTTTCAAAATATCGAGTGTCTCTCTAACCCCCGAGAATAAATCACCTGAATTGTCGGCCAAGGTTCCCTGCCAATCAAAAATAAGTAATTTAGGTGGTGTGATTGTTAAATGAGTGTCTGTAGACATTGTGTTAAATCCTTATCTAAGGGCGCTTCGATGGTTATTTTTTTTTCTGAACTGGGCAAAGTAAATGAAATTTGTTGGGCGTGTAAAAACATTCGTTTTAGACCTGTTTGATTACGTAGTTGTTTCGTAAATTCCCAATCTCCATATTTATCATCACCGACCAAGGGATAGCCAATATGTTCTAAATGCACGCGGATCTGATGGGTACGTCCTGTGTGCAGCCGAGCCTTTATCAGACTGCAATTTTTAAATTTCTCAACTACGGTAAATTCGGTATGCGCTTCTTTACCCGTGGCATCAACCCGCACCATGCGCTCACCGGATTGCAAAATATTTTTTTTCAACGCCACTTTGACATGTCGTTTACCACCTTCCGGCCACACACCTTTTACTAAACATAAATACTCTTTTTCAATTTGCGATCCACGCATTAACTCATGTAAGTATTTTAGAGCGCTGCGTTTTTTGGCAATAATTAAACAACCTGAAGTGCCTTTATCAAGACGATGCACCAACTCCAATGATTTACATTCAGGACGGGCTTGTCGTAAGGCATCAATCACACCATAACTGGTATTCGTGCCACCATGTACTGGCATACCTGCTGGCTTATTTAAAACTAAGAGATCGTCATCTTCATAAATGATACGGGCTAACAAAGGCGCAAACTCTTGATCACGAACGATGGTGGGTGTCTGAGTATCCATTTTGAAGGGTGGTAGACGAATAATATCATCCGCTTGTAATCGATAGTCGGCCTTGATCCGCTTTTTATTAACGCGAATTTCTCCGCTTCGTAAGGCACGATAAATGCGACTTTTGGGGATCGTTTTTAATTGACTAAACAAAAAATTGTCAATTCGCTGACCACTGCGATCGGCATCGATATTTAGAAATTGGGGGCTTAGGTGTTCCATAAGGAGATGATAACAAGCTTAACTCACTTTGACGAGCATAAAACAAGCAAAATAACAATTACTTTGCCATTCTATGGGATTGTTGCTATAGTGGGCTCGCCTCAGCATGTGATATTGTTTAAAAATTATTCACAGCTTTGGTTGGCGGATTGAATTGAGTTGAGCGTGAAGACTCCTCTTCTGATCCATAATGTTAACTGCGCTCCCACAGAATAAGGGGTCGAGCCGGTTTGTTGAGTTCGTTACTAAAAACACCCGGGATTTCAAGCTCGCTACACCTACGATACCCTATTTGGAAAAGCGCCTTATAGAAGGCTACTAAAATGAAAAGAATGTTAATTAACGCAACGCAACCCGAAGAGGTGCGCATTGCACTGGTCGATGGCCAATATCTCTTTAATCTCTTTATCGAAACTCCTCAACAACAAAAAAAAGCCAACATTTACAAAGGTCGCGTCTCTCGTGTTGAACCCAGTTTAGGTGCTGCATTTGTAGATTATGGTTCTGAACGTCATGGTTTCTTACCTCTCAAAGATATCGCTTACCCTGCTCCAGTGGATGGTAGCAACACTCATATTAAAGATGTCGTGAAACCTGGCCAAGAAATTTTAGTACAAGTCGAAAAAGAAGAGCGTGGTTCAAAAGGCGCCGCATTAACTAATTTAATCAGTTTAGCAGGTTGCTACTTAGTATTAATGCCTAATAATCCCAGCGCTGGTGGTATCTCGCGTCGTATTGAAAGTGATGATCGAGATGAACTACGTGAAATTCTTAACCAACTTACTATGCCAGGCGATATGGGCGTCATTATTCGCACGGCAGGCGTCGGTCGCTCATTAGAAGAGCTCCAATGGGATCTAGATGTGCTGTTGAAACAGTGGGATGCTATTAAAGAAGCCCATGATCAACAAGCGGCACCTTTCTTGATTTATCAAGAAAGTGATGTGATCATGCGCACTATTCGTGACTATATTCGTCCCGATATCGCCGAAATTGTGATTGATAATGAAGCCATTTATGAAAATGCGCGTCGTTATGTCGAGAAAGTCCGTCCGGATTTTGTCGAACGCATTAAACTCTACCGTGAACGCGCCCCGTTATTTACTCGCTTTCAAATTGAAAAACAACTGGAATCAGCCTTTCAACGTGAAGTGCAACTCCCATCAGGTGGTTCATTAGTTATTGATATTAATGAAGCCCTCGTCTCAATTGATATTAACTCGGCACGCGCCACTAAAGGCGAAGGTATTGAAGAAACAGCTGTACATACTAACCTAGAAGCGGCCGATGAAATCGCTCGCCAATTACGAATGCGGGATCTCGGTGGCTTAATTGTCATTGATTTTATTGATATGACACCCGTCACCAATCAACGTGAAGTAGAAACTCGTCTTCATGATGCCGTGCGTGATGATCGTGCTCGTATTCAAATTGGTCGTATTTCACGCTTTGGCTTATTAGAGATGTCGCGTCAACGCTTACGCCCCTCGTTACGTGAAGCAAATCAAATTGTTTGCCCACGTTGCTCAGGCCAAGGCACGATCCGTAATGTACCGTCTTTATCACTGGCTATTTTGAGACTTATTGAAGATGAATGCATGAAAGAGCGACAAGGTCAGGTTCAAGTTTATACACCAATCCCGGTTGCAACATTCTTATGCAATGAAAAGCGAAGCCAAATCATAGAGTTAGAGCAACGATATGAAGTTAACATTCTGATTTTGCCGACGGCTGAATTAGAAACACCCCACTATACTATCAATCGAGTTCGCGCCATTGATGCAACTCGTAGCAAAACGGCGAGTCATGAATTAGCCCTTAGTCTAGAAAAAGAGCATCAAGAAGAAGATCAACAAAAACAACGTCCGATCGAAGTGCCTGCCGTTAAAATGATTGAACCGACCACGGCTGCACCACGTCATGTTGAACGTAGAACTCGCCAGCCTAAAAAAGTAGGTTTTTGGAAACGCCTATTTGGCATGATCGAAAAAGCTAAAACTGAAAAAATAATAGAAAGTGAAACAACCAATCCGCGTGCACCCCACCAAGGTAGCAGTGGCCAAACCAACAATCGTTCACGTAATCGTCGCCCTCAACGCCGTAATAATCAGCGTCGTAATGGACCTGGTGTGGGCCCGGGTTCCTCCAGTAATAATAACACTGCCGGTAATAATAATAACCGTCGTCCGCAGCACAATAACCGCTCTGATAACCGTCCTGGCCCTACTGGCGGTTCTGATGGCGGCAACTAATCTTCACCGATTAATAAAAAACCCGCTTTAGCGGGTTTTTTATTAATTTAAGTTTTTCTTAAGAATGCATAGATATAATACCTACTTAAATAGAGGGGATAACTATGGTATGTCTTATTTGCAGGGAGGAAATTCCTTTAAATCAAGTAGCTGTTATTATGGATTGTTGTGCGCAACAATTTCACGAGCCATGCTATAGACAATGGGTGATTGTCTCTGATGTCACCCGTAAGTGGCATGTATTGTGCCCTTTCTGTAATGCTTCCAGCAGATCGATTTTCAATAGAATTAATACGTTGTTTAAAGAATATTCTTCATCAGAAAAACCTTTGGTTATATTATGTTCTGAATTTCGGCGCATGCTAGCAAGACAACCAACTGAAATTGTTCCTGAGATCGTTTTACCGGAAGATAAAGTTGCTATAGAAATATGGCAGTGCTTCTTCATAAAGTGCACTGCCTTTATGAAAAAAATATCATCTGAGCCCTGCAACCATCGACCAGAAGAATTGTGCCGGCAATTTAATTTTACCGACCTTGCTGCCAACCCTGATCCAAGCATACAAAATAGATTTCGCAAACGTTTATGGCAAGTCATGCTTGCGTTTATGCATCAGATGCTAAGCTTAAATATTTGGCAAAATAGAAAAGACCACACGCAGATCCCATTGGGAAAAATTGAACATATTTTAGCTACCTTTGGTCATTTATTAGAAAATAATCGCTATAGGCAACTCATACAATCATTTACACAAGATACAGTAACCCACGCGCCACTAAGAAAAGCAACCCTAGGTCGAGCCTTATCTTCTGCATTGAATATCTCGCGTTCAGAAGCAAAGGCAACTATTAGCGAAATCGTTCTAGGATGGATAAAACAGGATATTTCTCCTAGTCTTTCCGCTAGATTTCAACCAAATCCAGGCGTGCCAGCACTAGCTCAACGGCCTGCTCAACGGCCTGCTCAACGGCCTGCTCAAGTCCCTGAGGAAGTGTTACTACAAATCTGGCGTGAGTCAGAGGAGGTGTTACTTCAACTCTGCGAATCAACAATGGTAGTATTACAAATAGCCATTGCAACTGACAGTCCAATACAGCGTGTGCTCGCTATGATCCCACTAGAGGATCAAAATAAATATATCCATCGCTATCAAGATAGTAGGTATTGGAATATTGAAAGATTCCAATACTTCTTTCACTACGATGGTTCTAGAACGCGTGGAATGACTTATGCTGAATTGTTCTATGGAGAAAATGTTAATAAACCTAGGATTCTTATGGTTTTGGGCATCATGGTTTTTATTGTTTTCAGTGGGTTGGAATTGTATGTGAGCTCTCGTCCTGATCATCAAAGAACTAGGATTTCTTCATCATTGTCATTGGTGCTGATATTGATGCAATTTTTAACGCTTTCTTATCTTAGCTATAAGTGTCTTTTCCTAGAAGAATATTTATATTGCCCAGATAAGCATCATAGGGATGGTTGTAGGCCATTTTAAGAATTTATGAATATGAAAAAATACAATAGATGTATCGTAATTTGGCATCAGAAAATCTGCAGTGCTTAGAATTAATTACACTTAGGCTTTCTCTTTTTAAGTTTATCCACGAGATAAACCGACATGCAAACGATCAATAGTACATTTTTTACATTTTTAAGATTTTTTGCTAGCCCTGGGGACGCAGCATTTTTACTGGCGCTAAAAAAATTTTTAATCTTATCTGTAAAGGTCACATTGCTTTTAAACATTTTATTCTCCTAAAAAACAGTTTCGTGGAAACTAATCTGCAACAATTAACTAAAAAACCCGCGCAAGCGGGTTTTTTAGTTAATCACTTTTTATTTGCCGCAGCTAGATCTTCCGGTGTATTAACTTCCTGACCCGGTAAAACAATAGCTTTGGCAGCAATAATTTTATAGCCATTCCATAAAACCCGCAGTTGCTCTAATGCTTCGTAATTTTCTAGTGGCGATATCGGTAAGTTACGATATTGTTTTACAAAGCTAGCACGATACGCATACACACCGATATGCGCGTGAAAAATACTCAAGTCGATTTCGCCCATGTCTTGCTTGCTAAATTGCTCGCGTAGCCACGGGATCGGCGCACGACTAAAATATAACGCATAACTGTTTTTATCTAATACTATTTTGGCGATATTGGGATTAAAGATCTCTTCTTGGGTATTGATCGAGGTATAGAGAGTTGAAACGCTGGCTTCGGGTGCGTGCTGTAAAGTTTGGGCAACTTGTTTTAATAATTTTCCCGGTAAAAATGGACAGTCACCCTGCAGGTTAATAATAATATCTTCCGCATCATAGTCCATTAACTCAACGACCTCAGCAATCCGATCGGTGCCGGAGGGATGATTGTCGGCCGTCATACACACTTGCGCACCTAATTTCTCACCCAGCGCCTGTATGCGTTGATCATCTGTGGCAATCACCACCGAATCTGCATTCGCTTCTAAGGCTCGCAAATAAACATGTTCAAGCATCGTTTTATCACCAATCATGGCTAATGGTTTCGCGGGTAAGCGCGTAGATTGATAGCGAGCTGGGATCACAATTCTAAACATTATATAAATTCCTTATTTCCAAAGAATCTTCTATTTTACCGATTTTATAAAAACATGCTAAACTTACTTGAACAACGTAAGGAAGGAAGCATGCGGATTTTACTAGTTGAAGATGATGAGCTACTTGGGGACGGTCTCCAGGTCGGCTTAGTACAACATAGTTATACCGTTGACTGGGTAAAGGATGGCGTAGCTGCTGAACAAGCGCTTCAATATGACACGTTCGATGTCATCGTTTTAGATTTAGGTTTACCCAAAAAATCTGGCTTAGCTGTATTAGAAAATATTCGTCGCCAAGGCAAAGAAACGCCCGTTTTGATCCTAACCGCTCGCGAAACTGTCGATGATAAAATTTTAGGCTTAGACACCGGCGCTGACGATTACATGGTCAAGCCCTGCGATCTCGATGAATTAGCCGCACGGATCCGCGCCCTGCACCGTCGTAAAACCGGTAGTGCCGCGCCAGTTA
>SHZH01000070.1 GCA_009692385.1 Gammaproteobacteria bacterium
TTCTTAAAACCTGATGTCTCTCTGCAACAGCTTGAAGCTCAAGCTAATGCACTTTCTGATGATCAGGCTGCAAAGGTATTACGCGAACACAGAGCTATATTGTTTAATACTTTATCTGAACGGCTTCCGACCTTGGCTGCTTAACCTTGAAATCATCGCCTCTCTTCAGACTCATTATTGGATTGGAATATACTGGATTAAACGCAGATCAGCAGAAATACCTTACCCTTTACAATCTTCTCTTGACCGGTATAATGCCTTCGTAAACTTTCAGCATCGATACATTAATAATAAATAATTGGAGGTATAAAATGAAACACTTAAATAAAATTTTATTAACTACCGCTTTCTTAAGCTTCGCTGCTACAGGCTTTGCCGCCTCTGCAACTACTAACCAAGGCTTCTACTTAGGTGCTGACGCCGGTTTGGGTGTTACATCTTGTAGCCCCCTGCTCAATTTTTGCTGATTCAGATGATCAAAGTGATTTAGATTCTACTTCAATGGGTGGCTTCGCTGGCAATATTTTTGCAGGTTATCAAATTAATAGTTATCTCGCATTAGAAGTGGGGGCTGGTGTATTACCAAGTGTAGAAACTGCTGTTGGCGACGCTAGCGAATCATCAAATGCTTTACACTTGTATGGTGCAATAAAAGGCATGTTGCCTTTAAAAAATCAATTCGGTTTGTTTGCTAAACTCGGTTCTGACTCTATGTCGATTTTATCTGAGAATTCAGATACCACCACCAGCGCCACTGGTATTTTATTAGCCGTGGGTGGCAGCTATAGTTTAAGTCAGAACATGGCACTTACGCTCGCTTATAATCAGATCCTTGATTTTTACAACACAAAGATTATTACGATAAATGTAAACGTTGGTTATGGTACCCTCGGTTTAACATACTTGTTCTAATTAAACCCGCTCTCATAAAAACGCCGAGTCTTTACTCGGCGTTTTTACATTGTCAAGTAATTCATTATTTAATATAATTTATTTTCAATTAATATTTATAGTGTTTCAAAAAAATACAGTGACTTTTGAAGATAAAAGATAAGCGGAACCTAAACCCCATCTACCGCTAAGATAAAAAATCCCGCATATTATTTCCTCGACATTAAACGAGGAAATTATTATGTTATCGAAGAAAGGTATCCACTCCAGACAACCGCACAACAGACTATCGCACACTCAGGTTTAAGCATATCGAAAATTGTACGAAGACTAAAGTGCCACGTAGCCACTCCTATTTAGATCGCTCTATGCTTCTTCATGACGACGCAAAAATGCGGGTATATCAAGATAATCCATATCGTCAATTAACTGCGCAACGGGCTTGGCATTGTTTGAATGCACCGGTGTAGAGTGAGCTTGAACGTTATGATGCGTTGGTGTATTCAGGGGGGGCGCAACATGCTTACGCAACACCGCTGGCTTATCCAATACATTGTAATCTAAGATGCCTTCGACAACTGGTTCAACACGTTTGGCCGTGCGTTCGGGTCGGATCTGACCTAAACCAGTAACCACCACCGTAACACGCACTTCATCTTGCATATCAGGATCAATTACCGTACCAACGACCACCGTCGCATTTTCTGATGCGAATGATTTAATGACATCACCGACTTCTTCAAATTCACCAATTGACATATTAGTACCACCGGTCACGTTAACTAACACGCCACCTGCACCCGATAAATCAACATCTTCTAATAAGGGACTCGCAACGGCTTGTTCCGCCGCAATACGTGCACGATTTTCACCTGAGGCACTCCCCGAACCCATCATCGCCATTCCCATTTCTGACATCACCGTACGTACGTCAGCAAAATCGACATTGATTAAACCCGGACGAGTGATCAACTCAGCGATACCTTGTACCGCGCCAAATAATACATTATTTGCCGCTTTAAAGGCATTAAGCAAGGTCATGTTTTTGCCTAAAACAGTTAACAGCTTGTTGTTAGGAATGGTGATCAAAGAATCAACGTGTTGCGCTAAAGCATGCATGCCTTCTTCAGCCAATTTCATGCGTTTTTTACCTTCGAAAGCGAATGGTTTGGTTACTACGGCAACGGTTAAAATACCTAATTCTTTCGCAATTTCAGCCACCACGGGAGCAGCACCCGTACCCGTACCACCACCCATACCGGCCGTGATGAACACCATATCAGCACCACGCAATAATTCGACGATACGGTCACGATCAGCCAAGGCTGCTTGACGACCTACATCGGGATCAGCACCCGCACCTAAACCTTTAGTAATGGTATCGCCCAACTGTAATACTTTAGAAGCAGAGGATTTTTTGAGAGCTTGCGCATCGGTATTTAAGCAAATAAATTCAACACCATCCAAATTTTCAGCCAACATGTGCTCAACTGCATTACCACCGCCACCACCAATGCCAATCACTTTAATCACTGCATTTTGCGGATCACTCTCAACTAACTCAAACATATTCTTCATCTCCAAAAAATTAGACCGCCGAAGGTCAAATTAACATACCTAATTGATTATAGCTGATTTTATTTAATTTGCATAAATGTCAATTCCGTTTTTTATAAATTACTTTGGAACCAACCTTTCATCTTGCTAAACAAGTTAAATTTACGGCGACGTGATTGTTGCGGATCTTCATGCTGCTGCATGCCGTATAAAAGTAAGCCGACTGCAGTAGAATAAATCGGACTTTTTAATTCGTCATTCAAACCTTTGACATTGACTGGGCGACCAATACGTACCGGCATATTGAGTGTTAGTTCGGCTAATTGTGCCATACCACGTATTTGTGAACCACCACCGGTTAACACCACGCCTGCCGTCACGCCATCTTCTAAACCACTGCGTCGCAATTCAGTCGACACTAATTTTAGAAGCTCTTCGTAACGTGCTTCAATCACTTCAGCCAAGGTACGCACCGAGGCTTGTTTACCTTGGCGATCTCCGGGACTACGCACCTCGATGCTTTCTTTACCATCAGCCAATTTAATCATGGCACAGCCATGATCTAACTTTAATTTTTCAGCATATTGTGTGGGTGTCCGTAAAGCAACTGCAATATCATTAGTGACTTGATCACCCGCGATCGGAATAACTGCGGTATGTAAAATCGAGCCATCAATAAATACAGCTAAATCCGTCGTACCACCACCGATGTCGATTAAACACACACCGAGTTCTTTTTCGTCTTCCGTTAATACTGCGTAGCTGGAGGCTAATTGTTCCAAAATAATATCACTGACTTCTAAACCACAGCGTTTCACGCATTTAATAATATTTTGTGCGGCACTCATGGCACCGGTAATTAAGTGTACTTTAGCTTCCAAACGCACACCCGACATACCGATCGGCTCTTTAATACCGTCTTGATTATCAATAATAAATTCTTGAGGAAGAATATGTAAAATCTTTTGATCGGCTGGAATAGCAACCGCTTTGGCCGCATCGATCACCCGTTCGATATCGTCATGATCGACTTCATTGTTTTGAATAGCAACAATACCATGCGAGTTTAAACTACGAATATGACTGCCCGCGATACCAGTATACGCTGAATGAATTTCGCAACCCGCCATGAGTTCCGCTTCTTCAACTGCCCGTTGGATCGACTGCACCGTGGCTTCAATATTTACCACTACGCCTTTCTTTAAACCTTTCGAGGGATGTGAGCCAATACCAATCACTTGAATTTCTTTGTCCGAGGTGATCTCACCTACTAATACAACGACTTTCGAGGTTCCAATATCTAGAGCTACTAACAAATTGCGCTCAATTTTTTTCTTCGACATGGGGAAACAGTCCTACAGTAATGGTTTTTGGTATTTTAGCGGACAAATGGACTAAAGACTATAGCTAATTAAGTCTTACGTAGCTTTAGCGAAGCAGGATCACCCCACTTCACCGCTAAGCCATTTTGATAACGCAAATCGACACTCACCGCCTGACGCTTATTATCACCGATCACTTTAGGATAAATTGCGACAAAACTCTTTAACCGCTCCCAAATCTCGTTTTGACCCACGATCACGGTAATATCGTTGCTTAATTTAAGGGTCCAAGAACGACGATCAGATAAGTCAATTGTTTGCACGGTTAAATTTAACGGTGCGAATAATTGTTGCATCTGTATCCAGGTCGTTAAGACTTGTTGTTGCTGATTTTGGGGTCCCGTAAAGTGCGGTAGATCATCGGGTAATGCGTGATTTACCGGAATAAGATAGGTGCCATCGCTCATCAGTAAACCTGTCTGATTCCAAATGGCGACGGGGTGTTTCTCACTGAGCGTAATTTCTACCCGACTCGGCCAAATACGACGTATCGTTACCTGGTTGATCCAAGGATCCTGCAACAAAGCTTGTTCTAGTTGGGGGGCGGATAAACCAAAAAATCCCAATTGCGCATAGGGTAAAATAATATCTTTGAGTTGTTGCTCTTTTACATTGGGATAATCGCCTTTTACCGCAATATTAGTGATCGGAAAAATGAGCGGATCGGTTAAGCGACGATAGCCCCACGTGACTAAAACCAGGAACAAAATAACGAGTGATATTTTAAATACTAAGCGTAATTTCATTTCTTGCTCTCTTTAGCCACGCCCAATATATGCACTTCAGTTACTAATTGAATTTGATGTTTCTTAGCAACCTGTTCTTGAACATAGTGTATCAACATTTCAATATCTTGCGCCGTCGCATCGCCTATATTAATAATAAAATTAGCATGTTTGGGTGAAATTTCAGCACCCCCAATGCGATAACCTTTTAAGCCACTCACTTCAATTAAACGAGCGGCATGATCACCGGGAGGATTTTTAAAAACTGAACCACAGCTCGGCAAGCCAATAGGCTGGCTCTCTTTGCGTTTAGCAAGCAAGGCTTTGATGCGTTGTTGGGTTTCCTTGCCATCGCCGATGGGTAGTTGAAAATAAGCACCGACAAACCATTCTTTGGCGGGTGCTATGACAGTACGATAGCTGATTTGATATTCGTCTGCTGTGCGTAAATGCACCTTACCGAGACGATCAATGGTTTCTACAGCGACCACTCGTGGCCAGGTTTCACCTCCAAATGCCCCGGCATTCATGGCCAATGCACCCCCAACCGTACCTGGAATGCCCGCAAAAAATTCGCCTTGCACCATATTATTGGCGACGCAAAATTTGGCGACTTTGGCACACGTGACACCGGCTTGGGCGTAAAAGATTTTGTGGTTGGGTAATGCTGTAGGGGCGACCCGCTGGTCGCCCCTACAATCCAACTCCAATTTATTCAATCGCCCTTGCGTTAAAATCACCGTGTTGGGAATACCGCCATCGCGGATCAATACATTACTACCCAAACCAATAAAAATCGGCTCGTCATCTAATGGTAATTGTTTTAAAAACTCCGACAAATCATTAACATCAGCGGGTAAATAAAGCTGTTTAGCATTGCCGCCCACAAACCACGTATTTAATTTACTTAAGGGTGCATCGCTTTGCAATTCGCCGCGCAACGTCTTACTGTTCATTTTCTTCACGTGCCAATTTGTCAGCGAGTTGCTGCACTAAGCTACCGATGTTACCGGCCCCTTGCAGTAAAATAATATCACCGTCTTGTATAATATTTTCTAAAACGGAAAACAACTGTGCATTATCATCGATAAAAATAGGATCGATTTTGCCGCGTTGCCGCACACTACCGCTTAAGGTACGACCCTCAATTCCTGGGATCGGTTCTTCGCCAGCGGAGTAAATATCGAGTAATACCAGCGCATCCATATCCGATAATACGTGAACAAAATCTTCATAGACTGTTTTAGTGCGGGTGTAACGATGCGGTTGAAACACCGTGACTAAACGGCGTTCAGGAAAGGCGGATTTAATCGCTTCTTGCGTGGCGGCTAACTCACGTGGATGATGACCGTAATCATCAATCAGTGTCACTTCGCCTTTAGCCGTTTTGAAATTCCCCAAAATTTGGCAACGACGATCCACTCCGGAAAATTTATTCAGCGCACTTAAAATTTGTGCATCAGAAACACCTAATTCTGTCGCAACGATGATCGCCGACAAAGCATTCAAGACATTGTGACGACCTGGTAAATTTAAAACAACGTGCAAGGGTCCATGTGCACCCCAACGCGTAACCGTAAATTTCGTTTGCAAACCGTTTTGCGTCACATTTACCGCACGTACATCAGCCCTCTCATTGAAACCATATGTAATAATAGGACGCGCCACATGCGGTAGAATTTTTTGCACACCGGCATCATCAGCACATAAAATGGCTAAACCATAAAATGGTAACCGATGTAGGAAGTCAATAAAAGTTTGATGTAATTTTTGCACATCATCTTGGTAGGTTTCCATGTGATCAATGTCGACATTAGTGACGATCGAGATCATCGGTTGCAAATATAAAAATGACGCATCACTTTCATCCGCTTCGGCCACAAAATATTCACTTTCGCCTAATTGCGCATGCGCACCCGAACTATTTAAACGCCCCCCAATTACATACGTTGGATCTAAACCCGCTTCAGCTAAAATACTAGTGACCAAACTCGTCGTCGTGGTTTTACCGTGTGTACCCGCAATCGCGATACCAAAACGAAAACGCATCAGTTCCGCCAACATCTCGGCACGGCGAATAATCGGCAAGCGTGCTGAGCGTGCCGCGAGCACTTCGGGATTATCATTTTGTACAGCGGTTGAAATTACAATCGCATCGACATCCGAAATATTTTCTGCTTTGTGACCGATATAAATTTTAGCACCTAAACTTTTTAAACGTTTAGTCGCGGGATTTTCGTGTAAATCTGATCCGGAAATTTGATAGCCTAAGGTTAGCAATACTTCAGCAATACCATTCATTCCCGTACCGCCAATGCCGACAAAATGTAAGCGCGTGATTTTTCGCATGGCTGATTTGATTGAGGTCATACACATTCCTTAAGACAGATATCAACGACTTGCTGCGTTGCTTTAGGTTTGGCGAGCATACGTGCTTGAGTTGCCATAGTGATT
>SHZH01000071.1 GCA_009692385.1 Gammaproteobacteria bacterium
TTAAGCTTGTCTAATACAGCTTTCTTGTAAAAATCACTATCGACGAATTCTTTAATGAATGCTGCTCGATCCTGATTTTTATAATAAGGTGAATTCAATACAAAATTATTCGCTATAATAGTTGGATCAAGCTTGCCCGTCGTATACCAAGTTACGGTTTTTTTGATCGTTATATCCTTAACTTCATCTAACGAATTGTTTGACATGGCGTTCGCTACTGATAGTGTCAATAGCAGACCAAAAACAGTTGCAATTATTTTATTTAGCATGACTTCCTCATTTATTGTTTTTTTAAAATAGTTAGCCATAGATTATAACTTATCTAAATTAAATGATAATATAGCAAAAATGATAAGCAGTTTTCTCATTTTGGAAAAAGATGAATTGGGTTCTACAAAGTAGAACCACCATCAGCGATGATACACTGTCCTGTAATATAAGAAGCTGCTGGCAAACATAAGAACACAGCAGCTGCGGCAATTTCTTGGGGCTCCGCTATTCTTTGTAGAGGTATTTTTTGTACAATATTTGATAGTTGTTCTTGCGAATACGATTTCATTCTATCGGTGTTAGTAAATCCTGGCGCAACTGCATTTACTCTAATTTTATATGGGCTCCATTCAACAGCTAATGATTTGGTTAAATGATTGATCGCCGTTCTTGTCATGCCAGCTAATACATTTTCTGGTGTGGCTTTAAAAGTATTAATCGACGTTATGTTAACTATACAAGGATTAGTTGATCTTTTTAAATATGGCAGTCCGTTTTGACACAATTTAAATACAGACGTTAAATTCATTTGCATTACAAACTCGTAATCATCCGCTGTTATAGTTTGTGTCGGCTTTGATAATACAATACCAATATTATTAATCAGAATGTCTAGTTTAGCATCAGAATATATTTCATTAAATGATTTAAAAATATCGTCAGGCGCTTTTGGATTTGAAAGATCAGAGCATATGTAATGGCATACATGACCAGCGTTTCGCCATGCTTGTGTACACTTTTCCAAGTCTTCTTTGTTTCTTGAAATAATCGTTACTTCAGCACCTAATTGCATTAACGTTTCTGCTATTGCAGCACCAATACCTCTAGTGGCACCCACAATTAAAGCCCGTTTCCCCGTTAGCGACCATAAATCTGCCATCATTTTTTAAACACCAGAAGATGTAAGAAAACTGTTTAGTATTTTGTTAAACTGTTCTGCGTGCTCCCAAAACATCATATGTCTTTCTCCGAATATAACTATTTTAGAATGCGGTGCGTTAGCTTTAAGCCAGACCGTTGCATTTTCCCCCATTGGCTTTGAAACGACATTTAATGTTGGAATCCCTGATTTATCTAATAACATTACTTCTTGTTGATAATTGGCATTAACTGAATCAAATAACAATAACAAAGCAACATAGGTCGGTGTTTGTAATGATTGACGAGCGATCCAATCAAGCTCATGCGATGTTAATTTATGGTCAACCATGCCTTGTGAAAATTCAAGTGTAAATTGATATCGATTGTGTTGTAATTGTCTCATCACATCAGCACCATTATGTAAAGAAGCAGGAGCTTTCCATGCCTTATCCCCACCGTTTGCTATAGGCGAAGCATCAATACACACAAATGCTTTAAGGTTACTCGTACCCTTTTCTCTTATGTAGGCATAAGCATCGAAACATCCCGCCGACCATCCCACTAAAATCACATGCTTAAGCTGTAATTTATCAATTAAATTCGCTAAATCTTTTCCATGTTGATCGTAATAATTGTTTTCTAGAGTAACTGGTGAGCGTCCTTGACTACGCGGATCGATAGTAATAACACGATATTTTTTGCTGAAATAATCCACTTGTCTGTCAAAAACTTCATGTGAAAAAGTCCAACCAGGAATAAAAATAATAGTCTGTCCCGAACCGGACTCTTCGTAATAGAGAGTCGTCTCATCTTTAACCTGCGCGTAATTACTAGAATTTGCATAAGCTGCCGTACCAGCCCATATTAATAGAACTAATACATAAGTTAAATAGCGCATTCCCATCCCCCCTCTTTTTTTAACTACATTTCTTAGTAAGATTACTTATTAGACCAATCCTTAATAGCCTGCGCAGCTTGATGCGTTTGATACGCCACTAAAAATCTGGAGCTGTCTTCGACTGTTTTAATATAAGCAATTTTGTCACCGCGGAACGTAATAGCATTGGAAAAATTAATATTAGGAATAATCATTCCCCAACATTTTACCGTATCTTTAGCAAAGATGATGAGTTGCGTTTCTTGTTCTAAAATCAAATAGTATTCGCGAGATAAGACTTCTAACCCTTTCATTGAATCGGCAGCTTTGATAATAGCTGCTTTTCCTTTAAATAAACCAATCCATGGCAGACCATTCGGTACTTCACTGCCCGCATTAATATCCCAAGTGATGTCATCGGTGCCAACTTTATTAGCCATCTCAGCATCACCTGCATGTGCGGCATGCATAAATTGAATATAGGCTTCCATTTTAGCCGAGCGGCTTTCCGGTGAAGCAGAATAATAAGCATTTAAGCCAGATTGTTTTTTCATTGTGTATCTCCTGTTTTGATAACTCAGTATAGTTCATTATTGTTCTTTATTTCTTTGCCGATGCCAAAATTAGCAAGCCCGTTGAAACAACTAAAATAATGCTAATTGGCAATGCTATCGGATTTTTCTCAATAAAATGTCCTGCTACGGTTAGCAAGAAACTAGTAACTACTAATGCAGAAGTATTAAGTATTGCCGCACCTGAGGCGTGATCTTTGATCATGCTTAACGCTCGCATTGAAGCATTGGGGGTTACCAGTGAGGCACCACAAAATCCGAGCATCGCGGGTAAGAACAAAGTGAGAATATTAATAGCGTGCGCACTAAACAATATCAAGGTGACAATGTTCGCGCCTAACGTGATGAGCAGTCCACTTAAAATAAGCGTTCTTGCGGAATAGCGATGCGCTAGTTTATTGCTACTGATGGCACCCAAAATAAATCCGCAACTGGTTAAAATACTGTAGAAGCTATAATTTTGCGGTGTCATATGTAATGCTTTAATGCCAATGATAGGCGCTAGTCCGTTAAATAAATAGCTAATTGAGGCCGCCATACAATAAATTAGCATCAACACTAGATAATCTTTATGTGTAAAAAGCTGCAAGTAATTTTTAAACGTTTCCACAAAAGATAATTGGGTTCGATTTTCTACCAAATGCGTCTCTGGTAATTTTGATGAGAAGAGAATGAAAATAACAATCAAGAATAAAAACACGTATTGAGTACTGATCCAGTCAAAATGGGTGCTTAATATTCCACCCGCAGCAATGGCGATAAAAGGTACAAACGCAAAATTCATCACGACAATTGAAAAGGCCTTACGAGCCGATGCTTCATCATAGCTGTCTTTAATCATTGCCATGCTTAATACTAAGCCCGCTGATAAGCCAATCGCCGCAAAGAATCGTGATAACAAAAACAGCATAAATAAATGGGCATAGATTGCTAATAAACCAATCAACGTGCTAAGTAGGCCAACTAACATGCCATAAGCTAAAATCTTTTTACGGCCATAGCGATTCGACAAAGGACTGTGAATTAACTGCCCCAAACCATAGCCCAGAATATAAATCGAGATGACCCATTCGGCCACGCCTTGGGTCACAGCAAATGTTATTGCAATTGCGGGTAATGCAGGTGTGATCAACATGGCACCGATGGCCGCGATGCTTATATACAGTGTTAATAATATTAATGAAGGTTTTTTAATTAACATAATCTCCCCTATTTTTGCTTTTTATTATTAGTAATAAGGATTATACTCTTTCTTAATAAGGTGATAATATAGCAATATTAGAAAGAACCTTTCGCAAATAGGAAAAAATGGACTGGCTTAGAGCAACTAAATATTTTGTTGATGTCGCAAAAACGCAGAGTTTCTCTGAGGTTGCGCGTAAACGGCATACCTCGCCCTCGGTGATCACCAAACATATTGATTGGTTAGAAGATAAACTCAATGCTACCTTATTAGAGCGTAGCACTCGCATGGTTAATATTACTGAAGCAGGAAGACATTTTTTAGATTATGCCAATACATTATTAGAAAGTACTACGACAATAACGCAAGAACTACAAAACTTTCAAGTTGAACCCACTGGTTCATTAAGCATCACCACTTCAAAATTATTAGGTGAACATTTATTTACAGACTTGATCTTAGCGTTTCAGAAGCAGTATCCAAAAATTCAAATTTTCTTTGATGCCACCAATCGAATGGTCGATTTACAAACCGAATCGTATGACATTGCATTGCGAGTGGGCGAAATAAGTGATAAACGGTTTTCATCACAGTTCTGGGGGAAAATATCTTATGGAATATATGCGGCACCCAATTATCTTAAAAACAACACGAAAATCACGACCCCTGAGCAATTAATTGAACATCACTGTATCAATCATTTTGATGCTGTCCAGCAAACCAATTGGAAATTAAAAGATGGTAAGCACTACGCTATAAATGCTGTTATCGTCAGTAATTCATTTGACTTACAAATCAAGGCCGCATTAGCCGGAGTGGGTTTAATAATGCTACCTCATTTTTTAGTCGCACAATATTTAAAAGAGAAAAAATTGGCTCAAGTCTTAAAGTCATACTCACCAGAGCCAACCCCGATATACATCGTTACGCGTAAAGAACAAAAAAATTCTCGTGTTAAAATGTTTATTGATTTTTTAAACAAAAAACCGCTGATTACTCAAATTGAATAATGATAGTCTCGAATGTCTTTAAATTGGGCAAGCGCTGCCTGCCCAACTTTTCCATTTTGAACAATAAATGAAACTTAGAGCTAATTTACTTAAGCTCGCTTCGATGAATCAATTCATCTTGTGCGGCGAAAGCAATTTCGCTGGTGGTTTCAATGCAATTAGCTATCGTGCTGACAAAGTCACCAATATTGGCGATATCGTCCATAGCGACCCCTGCATCGGTATTCCGTACTGCGGTGGACACTAACCGCCCCATAGACTGTAAGCCCCACAATAAAGATAGGGTTAGTTCTTGGGCATAGTTATTGATTTGGCTCAGATGTGCCGAATCGGTGACCAATTTGACCCCGCGTTCCTTATCGGGGACGAATTGATAGTAGCGCATTAGATGAACCAGCTCGTAAAATGCTCGCTCTGGCTGAACGGTTTCGATAGAATTGTCGATAGGCATAATTCAAACCTCCTTTCGGTTTGGGTTTTGTTTAGGAGTGGGTATGTGTATGCGCACTACTCACTCCGCTTTTTTTCAAGGCTTGCGCCAAGAAACTGTCTGCGGTTTAAACCGCTAAATTAAACTTAATTGTGGCGAATTCGCCATAATTAAAACTGATACTATTTTTTTACATCGCTTGCTCAATAAATTTCTTAATTTCAGCTTCAGTCGGCAACTCTAATTTATATTTAGAAACAAAAATATTATTGGTGGTTTCGTCCATAGCATACTCAATCAAAGCTTCGTCTTTGTCGGTACAAAGCAAAATACCAATGGGTGGGTTATCGCCAGGCTGCATTTCATGGCGTTTGAAATATCTAACGTAAGTGTTAAGCTGACCGATATTTTCATGGTTAAATTCTTTAGCCTTAAGCTCGATCAAAACATGGCACTTTAAGATTCGGTGGTAAAAAACCAGATCAACAAAATAGTATTTTTCGCCGATTAAAATGCGTTTATTGCGAGCTTCAAAGCAGAAACCCTTACCAAGCTCGAGTAAGAAATTCTGTAGCTTGTCTAGCAGTGCGTCACTTAATTTATTTTCCAAAATCACTTCATGGGGTTTTATGCCTAAGAACTCGAACACATAGGGATCGCGAATAATGCTACTGGGCTGATAAACCTCACTGGCGGTGTGAGTCAGATCGGATAGCTTTTGCTTATTGGTTGATAGGGCTGAACGTTCGTAATAGAGGCTATTGATTTGACGGCGTAGTTCCTTCACTGCCCAACCACCCTTAATGCATTCGACTTCATAAAAAGTTCGCTTTAATGGAGTGTCGAGCTTCAGCAATTCCACAAAATGGCTAAATGATAATGAATTCAATAGGTTATCAGCAGGAACGACCAATTCATTCATTGCTTGAGATCGCGCAGACGCCGTCTGCGCGATCTTTTCAGGTAACCCTTTTGGCAACATTGTCCCAAATTGGTCAGTCAGCGCCTGACCAATTAAGGGGTAGATATCATAAAATTGGCGGCATATTTGAAGTTGGCGAATAGAACAGGCTTCCACACCCAGATTGACAAGCATTTCGGACAAAGACGCCATCACTTTTTCACCGTATTTCGCTTTATCCTCGCCATTTAATTCATACTCTTGAATGTAATACCCATAAACCCAACTGCGGATGGTTACTGCTCGATTAATCGCCTTGGCAGCATAGCCAACGGTTTGAGTATTTACTTCTTTTAAGATATGAGCTACTTCTGTTAAATTCATTGACATGCGTTTTCACCTCCCAAGTACATTCATTTAAGAATATATCATATATTTGTCTTTAACTCTAAGTGCGTTATGTTAGTTTTTTTAATACCCATTAATTTTGACAACGTATCTGTAATCAATTGCATTGGCTTTCTTAACCGTTCGACATCTATCACCAAATAACCCGCTGTAACATCGGCCTTGTTCTTGTGATTTAGCAATTTTTTTAAAGCGTAAGCCGGTATATCTACCGATTCAGCAATCGTGATAAACGTACGGCGTAGATCATGAAGTGTAAACGTCACTCCTGATTGCTCAATTATTTTTGCCATCACTTTACGTGGCTCGATCAAATATCCACCTGTTCCAGTACCCGCAAATACATAGGATGACTCGGCCTCAGTTTTTCATTTTTGTAACATCTCATACAGAAAATCAGACAAGGGTAAAACGTGTTGCTCGTGGTTCTTGGTATCCGTTAGTGTAATTGTCTTCGCTTTGAAATCCACATCATCCCACGTTAATT
>SHZH01000072.1 GCA_009692385.1 Gammaproteobacteria bacterium
GGACATGGATCAAACGACTCAATCGCAAGACCATTTGCTTCTCAAAACTAGAGTTGATGCACGACACCGTCATCGGTTTGCTTATCAACAAGGTCGAATTCGGGCGCGATATTTATTCATAATTACAGATTTAACCCACTACCCAATAATGATGGTAGCCGCGCAAGTCATCACTTTTTAGCAACTCACCTGACACATTCAATCGGGTATAATGTGCCTAGTTTAGCAGTTTTGCTATTGCCCTGTTATGCTGATGTTATGCAGTTGCAATAGTGGCGGCTGAGTCACACACAATTTTAACAAAATCTAAAGGTAAACAATGTTTAACATTTTAACGTATAACAATATTTCTCCGATTGGCTTGAATCGTTTTCCAAGCGAGCAGTATAAGGTTGCAGCCGATGTTGCTGAGCCAGATGCGATTATGCTACGCTCTTTCAAACTGCACGGTATAGCAATTCCTGAATCGGTTAAGGCAGTCGGTCGTGCAGGTGCGGGTGTGAATAATCTTCCTGTCGCTGAATACACAAAACTGGGCATTCCTGTTTTTAACGCACCTGGTGCAAATTCAAATGCAGTGGCAGAACTTGCAATTGCAGGGATGTTGTTGGCATCTCGTCACATTCCCGCCGCGTTGAGTTATGTCAGTGGTTTAACAGGCGATGACGAAAGTATGAACGCTGATGTTGAAAAACATAAAAGCAACTTTGCTGGTTTTGAAATCGCAGGTAAAACGCTGGGTGTTTTGGGTTTGGGCGCAATTGGTGTAAAAGTGGTTAATTCTGCTGCTGCCTTGGGTTTGAATACCCTCGGCTTTGACCCGTTTATGTCGTTGCAAAATGCGTGGAAATTGAATTCATTAACCGTGCCTGCGGCTAATATAGATGACTTGGTTTCTCAGTCTGACTTTATCAGTTTGCACATTCCGCTCAACGAAAAAACTAAAAACTTATTCAGCAAAGAACATATCGCACGTATCAAAAAAGGTGCGACTTTATTGAATTTTTCGCGTGCGGGCGTAGTGGATGAAGCGGCGATTGTTGAAGCCCTGAATGCGGGTGATTTACACTTTTATGTGTGCGATTTTCCATCACCTGCTTTGATTAATCACCCACGCGCCATTGCATTGCCTCACTTAGGGGCATCTACTGAAGAAGCCGAAGAAAATTGTGCGGTGATGGTTGCCGACCAAATCCGCGACTTTTTAGAACAAGGCATTATTCGTAACTCGGTTAATTTCCCTGAAGTGGTGATTCCGCTGACAGAAGATTGTGTGCGTATCACTATCACCAATCAAAATATTCCAGGTGTGGTCGGTCATGTGTCATCTGTTTTAGGCGATGCTGGCATTAACATCGTCGATTTAACCAACAAATCACACGCTGATGTGGCTTATACCCTGATTGATGTCAGTGGCGATGTACCTGCTGAAATAGTGGAAAAATTACACGCTGTTGAAGGTGTGTTATCGGTGCGTATCATTTAATTATCTTACTCTGTGGAGTCAAAATTTTTTGACTCCATGCAAAATACCATGCCTCGAACACTAATTTATCTCTTTATCATTGCGATTAGCGTCATATTGACCAGTTGTCGTTCTGATGTTACGCCAGAAACCACTTTTTCTACCATTACGGGTCAAAAAATTGTGTTATCTGAATTACGCGACAAACCCGTTATCGTCACTTTCTGGGCAACTGACTGTGCTAGTTGCCTTAAGGAAATTCCGCATCTTATTGAACTTTATCGGCAATACCATGAACAGGGCTTGGAAATAATCGCCGTGGCGATGGCTTACGATCCACCCAATCATGTGATTGAACTGAGTCAAGCTCAGCAACTGCCTTATCATGTGGCATTGGATTTGCAAGCTGAAAACGCCCACGCGTTTGGTGATGTGTCACTCACTCCGACCACTTTTTTAATTGCCCCTGATGGAACGATCATCCTACAAAAAACAGGTTTATTTGATATGAACGAAATGAAAGCTCAACTGTCAACATTTATAAAAGGATAATTTATGCTGTGGTTAAAAGCTCTACACTTAATATTTATGGTAACGTGGTTCGCGGGGCTATTTTATTTGCCGCGCTTGTATGTGTATCACGCCATGAGTGATGACGAAATCAGCAATGAACGCTTTAAAGTCATGGAGCGCAAATTATTTTACGGCATCATGACACCAGGTGCTGTTGTTACCTTTATCTTCGGCATCTGGATGTTACTGGATTATGCGTGGGGCATTTATGGCTCTAGCGGTTGGCTGCACACCAAATTATTGTTATTAGCATTAGCGGTGATTTATCACTATTTTTGCTGGCTATGGCTAGAAGATTTTAAACACGACCGTAATCAGCGCAGTCATGTATTTTACCGCTGGATGAATGAAGTACCCGTGTTATTTTTGGTGGGGATTATTATTTTGGCGACGGTAAAGCCCTTTTAAAAAAATGGAAAATAGGAAAACGTTAAAAAAATGCGTAGAATAATCAGAACAATTTTTGAATTATGCCGCGCTAAATTACAATTTTAATTTAAACCTCTGCTTACGATTATGCCTAAACACACCGCTAAACTCGCTATTCTGTTTGCTGATATTTGTGGCAGCACTAAGCTATACGATCAGCTCGGTGATCAATTAGCTCGCCGCTTAGTGGCAAGCTGTATTGCCTGCATGGTTGCAGAACTTGCAGCTAATCAAGGTACGTTGATTAAAACTATCGGTGATGAAATCATGTGTACCTTTCCCAATGCAGAACAAGCACTGTGCGCGGCAAGTGCCATGCAGTGTGCAGTCAAAAAATCGACCTTTGAAGGGGGCGTTGCTCTGCACATCCGCATTGGTTTTCATTATGGCGAAGTTATCTGTGAAGAAAGCGATGTGTTTGGTGATACCGTCAATGTCGCAGCACGGGTGGCAGGGGCGGCTAGAGCCAATCAAATCATGACTACACAATCTGTGGTCAATGCCTTACCGCTAACACTGAAAAACCAAACTCACCAAATTATGACCGCTGAGTTTAAAGGCAAGGATGAGCAGTATCTTATCTATCTTGTCTCATGGGGAAAAGAGGATGAAGATGAACAGAACACCTGTTTTTTACACCCCCCCGTTCACAATAATGTGCCAACCGCGAATGAACTCGCGTTACGCTATGACAACAAACAAATGATCGTCAATAAAAGTTGTAACTCTATCATTTTTGGACGCGCTGATGACTGTGATGTGATGGTGCAGAATAGTTATGTTTCCCGTCAACACGCTCGCTTTGAACACCATTTCGGCAAATTCGTCGTCGTTGATCAAAGTACCAATGGTACATTTATTCGCCCTAATAATGGCAGTGTAATCCGCATCACGCGCGAAGAAATGATTTTACAGGGCAAAGGTTTTATCAGCCTTGGTGTGGATAATTTTGATGACCCCAGCAAACTAATTGAGTTTTCTCTCATTGCTAATTTGAAAGCATAATACGTTAAATGGCTAACCTATTTAAACTTCACTACCTTGTTCAAAGGATTGAGATTAATTTCATCTATGACGATATGGGTGCGAGAATTCAATACATAATCAACAGTGTCGGCTATGTCTTCAGGCAGTAGGTAATTACTTTCATCCTCAGCAGGTTCAAATGATAGCGTATCGAAAAACGGGGTTTTGACCATGCCTGCATTAATCAAACACACACGCACCCCGCTTTTACTGCATTCTTCACGCAAGGCTTGCGTAAAACCACGCACCGCAAATTTGCTGGCACAATACATCGCGCCTTTACGACTGCCTTTTAACGCCGCTTCTGAGCCAATATAAATTAAATCACTGCGCGGTTTGCGTTTGAATTGTGGCAATAAAGCGCGGGTTAAAAATACTTGGCTAGTAAAATTGACCGCCATTAGGGTTTCAATTTGCGCGCAGGAAAACTCTTCAATTGAACCAAATTGACCGAACCCCGCCGCAAATACCACGGTATCAATAGCGGGGAAGTGTTTGGCTAGTGCTTTCAATTGGTTGGGTAGTTCATTCAAACAACTTAAATCTAGCTGCACGGTGCTGAAATTTTCCAGCGTGTGGATGAATTGCTGAATATTGCGTGATACACCAATCACATGATGCCCTTGTTGTAACAGCTGTTTGGCGATGGCGCGACCGATACCAGAACTTGCACCCGTCACTAAGACGGTGCGTTTTATAATCGACATGGAAAGAATTTACTCGCTGGAATGGTGGTTAAAAGCAATTCGCTACAGTAGTTCATCATGTCTTGCTCGATGCTGTCGCGATAAGACATCATGCCTTGCTGACGAACAAAATCACCTGCGAATAATTTTTCTTCGGGATAGAGTTTGTGGATTTTTTTAAAGAACGCATCGGGCAAGCGAAATGTACCAAGACTGACAGAATGCAGTTGTGCTAAGTCAATTCTTGCAAATACTTGGGCAAATAATTGTTGATATTGTTCGCGATAATCACTTTGATAAATGAGCGGGTCAAAGCGTAAACCAATTTTCCAGCCGTGAGTTTGTACTTTAACTAACGCGTCTAATCGGCGTTGTAAGCTAGGGGCTTTATCTTCCACTTTGCGGGCAATATCATCAGGTGATAAGCTAAACGCCACCACACAATTGGCTATCGGTGCTTGATTTAATAACGTTCTGACTTGGGTGCTTTTGGTGCGTAATTCTAAAAACGCATTGGGTAGGGTTTCAAAAAACGGTAAAAAATGTTCGGCAAACGCGGTGACAGGTTCTAAAGCTAAGCTGTCACCATCGTAACCTGAAAAAAAATACAGTGTTTCATTCGGCGCGGCTAGGCAAAGTTGCTGAATGTCGGCTTGAAAATCTTCGTAATTAACGAATAAAACGTAATGCGCTGATTGATACATTCCCTGCAAAAAACAGTAGCGACAATCGTATAAACAATTTAAAACGTGGGAGAAATAGTAGTTCTGTGCCGCACCGATGCCGTAACCTGCGGGTGCTGGTAGTGCAAAATGCTGGTATTTTTCTGCTAAAATCAACGCGGGATTTTGTTTTTGTAAGCGAAAATTTTGCGCTTTCGGATTAAATACTTGCGTGTAACGCTCACAAGGAATACGCCTTGCTTTTGGAAAACGTGCCAAAATGTCGAGTACACGCGGATGTTGTGCAATAGCGTCTTCAATATAAATAGTGTCAATCATAAATGTTAGTGTATTGTTTTCACCAGAACAGAATAACAACGTCTTGTGATTTATTGCATAGCCCTTATATGGGGTAAAATGTTCCTTAATCATCACCACTATATAACGTAAATAATGAAAACGAAAAAAATAGGTTTTATCGGCGGCGGCAATATGGCATCCAGCCTTATGAATGGTTTAATTGCTAGCGGGCATCCAGCGCAACAACTGTGGGTATCGGATATTAATTTAGACGCGCTCAGTCATTTAGCAGCCACGCTTAATGTACATACTTCAACGAGTAACGATGAAGTAATTAATGCAGTAGATGTTGTTGTGTTGGCTGTAAAACCACAAATGTTAGCCGAAGTGGCTAAAAATGCTGCCGTTTTAGTGCAGCAAAAAAAATCACTGGTCGTTTCTATTGCAGCGGGTATTAGCCAACAGAGTTTAAGTCAATGGCTGGGTGCGGATGTGGCAATTGTGCGTTGTATGCCAAATACCCCTGCTCTCGTCTTGACAGGCGCGACTGCATTACACGCTAACAGCCAAGTCAATACTCAACAACGTAATTTAGCGGAAACTATTTTACGTTCAGTCGGTATCGCGCTGTGGGTTGATGAAGAAAGCGAGTTAGATGCAGTCACTGCCGTGTCAGGTAGTGGCCCTGCCTATTATTTCCTGCTGATGGAAGCGATGGAAAAAACGGCATTAGAATTCGGGCTTAGTCCGAAAACCGCCCGTTTGTTGATTCAACAAACTGCGTTAGGGTCGGCTAAAATAGCTTTAGAATCCACTGAATCACCTGAACAATTACGCCAACGTGTGACTTCACCTAATGGCACAACCCAACAAGCAATAGACACTTTTGTGCAAGGTGGTTTTAGTGAGCTGGTTGCTAAAGCCCTTCATGCAGCGCGTGATCGGTCTATTGAAATGTCTAAACAAGCGGAAGATAGCAAATGAACTCTACTTACATGACCGACCCTGTTATCTTTTTAATAGATACGTTATTTTCACTGTACATCTTGGCAGTGTTATTACGGTTTTTATTACAGTATTGTGAGTCTGATTTTTATAATCCTATTTCACAGTTTTTAATTAAAATAACGCATCCACCATTAAAAATATTGCGTCGCTTCATTCCTGCTGTCAGAACAATAGACACTGCGGCACTGGTATTGGTTTTTGCATTACAAATGCTGGCTGATTTTTCGATTTTATTACTGAAAGGTGTCAGTATCGGTATCGCTGCACTGGCTATTTTATCAATCACGCAATTAATCTCATTGCTCATTAATATATTCATTTATGCCGTATTCGCTAGGGCAATACTGAGCTGGATTAATCCCGCAGGCTTTGATGCAGCATCGTCTATTTTAATGAGTCTAACAGAGCCGTTACTTAAAACGTGCCGAAAATTCATTCCCGACATGGGCGGCATGGATCTTTCACCTTTAGCAGTGTTGTTACTGTTGCAATTAGCCAAAATGTTTATACTGCCACCCTTACATGGCTTGGCTAGTTTAGTCAGCTGAATAACAGTGACACAGGAAAATATCCGCCTGTGTCACAACAACACTTGTCAGAACAATTAATTTTGGTAGTGGGTTAAATCTGTAATTATGAATAAATATCGCGCCCGAATTCGACCTTGTTGATAAGCAAACCGATGACGGTGTCGTGCATCAACTCTAGTTTTGAGAAGCAAATGGTCTTGCGATTGAGTCGTTTGATCCATGTCC
>SHZH01000004.1 GCA_009692385.1 Gammaproteobacteria bacterium
ACTTTTGCAAAACTGAAAAATTTCTATACCCGACGCTTAACGAATGCCTTAAATTCTCGTCCCGTCACCATCGTCTTTGCGATCATCGTCATCCTCGTGATCTTCTTATTTTTAGGTGCTTTCCGTTCGGTACTAATTCCGGTGGTAGCGATCCCGTTATCATTGGTCGGCGTGTGCTTCTTATTATCGATCGTCGGCTACTCCATCAACTTAATGACGTTGTTGGCGATGGTGTTAGCGATCGGTCTAGTGGTTGATGATGCGATTGTCGTCGTCGAAAATATTTACCGTCATTTGGAAGAAGGTAAAACACCGTTTCAATCAGCAATGCAAGGCGCTCGTGAAATTGCCACGCCCGTGATCACGATGACGCTCACCCTCGCGGCCGTTTATGCTCCGATTGGTTTTATGGGCGGCATTACGGGTGCCCTGTTTAGAGAATTTGCCTTTACCTTAGCGATGACCGTGATTTTATCGGGTATGATTGCCTTAACTCTATCACCGATGTTGTGCTCTAAAGTATTAACCCAAGAGGTAATGCATGGCCGTTTTGTTGAATTCATTGATCGTACTTTTGCAAAACTGAAAAATTTCTATACCCGACGCTTAACGAATGCCTTAAATTCTCGTCCCGTCACCATCGTCTTTGCGATCATCGTATTATTGAGCTGCGTATT
The DNA here is from genome assembly GCA_009692385.1 of Gammaproteobacteria bacterium. GTDB lineage: Bacteria > Pseudomonadota > Gammaproteobacteria > JABDGN01 > JABDGN01 > SHZH01. The sequence goes on from SHZH01000004.1 coordinate 678, forward strand.
TATGGCGATGACTTCGCAAAAAGAGTTGGCGCCACAAGAAGATCAAGGCTTCGTGTTAAGCATTGCTAATGGACCTTCTTACGCTAATTTAAACTACGTTGAAACATATACTAATGAGATCAATAAAATTTACACCACGATGCCGGTCGTTGATCACTATTTTACGTTTAATGGTATTCCGAGTAGTAGTGGAGCTTTCTCCGCTAGCGTACTGAAACCTTGGAATCAACGCACCGAATCACAAATGCAAGTGCAACGAGCGTTACAAGCAAAATTAGCGAGTATTGCTGGTTTACAAATTTTCTCGGTGCAAATGCCTTCAATACCCGGTACACCGATGGGTGGCATGCCGATGCAGTTTGTCATCACCACCACGAATGATTACCCTGAGCTCTACGAAGTATCACAAAATATTTTACAAAAAGCATTAAGTAGCGGTATGTTTATGTTTGCCATGAGCGATCTGTCTTACGATAAACCAGAAGTCAATGTCAGTATTGATCGCAATAAAGCGGCTGCTATCGGTGTGTCGATGCAAGACATTGGTCAAGCGCTCAGCGGCGCACTCGGTGGTAATACAATCGGACAATTTAGTATGCTGGGTCAAAGTTACGATATTATTCCGCAAGTTCCTGATGCAGATCGTTTGAACCCTGATATGTTAAAGAAAATTTATGTGGCCGATGCGAAGGGCAACATGGTGTCACTCGCGAATTTGGTAACCATTAAATTAGCGGCCGCGCCAAATACCTTAACACAATATCAACAACAAAATTCAGCCACTATTATGGGTATGTTACTACCGGGTAATACCATTACCGATGGTATTGATTATATGCGTAAACTCGCCGCAACCGATTTGCCCAGCGGTTTTGGCTATGATTTTCTCGGTGAATCGCGTCAAGCAGTGGATGAAGGCAGTTCACTGGTTTGGACTTTCTTATTCGCGTTATTGATTATCTACCTGGTATTAGCCGCACAATTTGAAAGCTTCCGTGATCCATTTATTATTCTGATCAGTGTCCCGATGTCATTATGCGGTGCGCTAATTTTTATTAATCTAGGATTCTCAACCTTAAATATCTATTCGGGTATTGGTTTAGTAACCTTAATTGGCTTGATCAGTAAACACGGTATTTTAATGGTCGACTTCGCCAATAAACTGCAAATGGATGAAGGTTTATCCGTGCACGATGCCATTATTAAATCAGCGAGTTTACGCTTACGGCCAATTTTAATGACCACGATCGCCATGGTTTTCGGTGTATTACCCCTGTTATTAGCCAAAGGTCCAGGAGCAGTCAGTCGTTTTGATATCGGTTTAGTCATTGCGTCGGGCATGGCAATCGGTACTTGCTTCACCTTATTTGTAGTACCGGTGGTCTACACCTTCTTAGCGAAGATCCATAAACCTATTGCTGTAGAATACACCTATTAATAGTAAAGGATGTCTACTTAAAAAAATCAAACACTATTTCACAAAAGGCTTCAGGCTGTTCCAAATGAAAGCAATGCGCTTGATCTTTTATTTCAAGATAACGTGCTTGGGGAATGTTTTCGGCTAAAAATTTATTGTCGGTTGGTAGGGTTAAGATATCTTGCTCTAACGACAACACTAAAGTTTCAGCAGCAATTTTTGATAATTGCGCACGAGTATCGTGTTCTATTAATACTTTAAATTGACCCGCAAGCGCTGCTAAGGTCATCGGGTTAGGATTTTGCTGGAATAATTTTAGTGTATTGGTAATATTTTCTGGATTAGCTAAAAATGGGATGCTAAAACACCAGGGTAAACTAATGAGGCTATCCATAATGGGAACCGGTATGTTGCTAAGCTTCTGCAAGAAATAACGGACTTTCCGGCATCAAAATACCGAAAAGTCTTGACTATTCGGTATTTTGATGCAGAATAGTCAATATGCAACGTATTCAACTTAATCAAATTTTAAAAGATTTGACCAAAAAAATGGTTTTTCTCGCCGGTCCGCGTCAGGTGGGTAAAACCTTTATTGCCAAGGAAGTGGCTCGTCATTATAAACATTCGCTCTATCTCAATTACGACGATCTGGCGGATCGGAAACTCATTGAAAGCCAAGCTTGGTTAGCTAATGCTGATCTCCTCATTCTTGATGAACTTCATAAAATGCGCGGTTGGAAAAACTATCTTAAGGGTCTTTACGATACGAAACCGGAAAAACTTCATATTTTAGTCACCGGTAGTGCACGTTTAGATATTTTAGGCAAAGTCGGCGATTCACTTGCAGGACGTTTTTTCCTGCACCATTTGTTACCTCTATCTGTCGCAGAATTAACACAAACGCAACAACCTATTGATTTAGATCATCTGTTAACTCGCGGTGGTTTTCCTGAACCCTACCTCGCTGCTGAGACCGTTGACGCTGAACGCTGGCGTTTACAATACTGTGATGCAATATTAACAGGCGATGTCTTTGAGATAGAAAATCTGCAAAGCATTCAAGCACTACGTTTACTATTTGAATTGTTACGCACCAAAGTAGGCTCTTCAATTTCGTATCAATCATTAGCAGAAGATATTGGCATTTCACCCGCCACGGTGAAAAAATACATTAATGTATTAGAAGTACTCTATGTCGTTTTTAGAGTGACACCTTTTTCGAAAAATATTGCACGCAGTTTACTTAAAGAACCCAAAATTTATTTTTTTGATACCGGATTAATTAAGGGCGATGTGGGTGCACAACTGGAAAATTTAGTTGCTGTGAGTTTATTGAAACATGTATACGCCAAAATTGATTACGCCGCAGAACGCTATAGCCTACATTATTTAAAAACCAAAGAAGGCGTTGAAGTTGATTTCGCTCTCGCAAAAGAAAATAAAATCGAACAAATAATCGAAGTCAAACACAATGACACAGATATCAGCAAAGCATTATATAATTTTCACAAAAAATACCACTTCCACGCCGTACAAATCGTCAAAGAACTACGCCACGAACGACAAGTCGACCAGATAAAAGTACTCAAAGCCGAATCTTTTTTAGCGCAGTTGGCATTATAATTTTGATACTAAATGTCGAATAAATTGCGCTGCAGTTGAAGTAATGGAATAGCCTCAACATCGTTTTTCATAGGAAACGTTTCATCACCGTTGTAAACGATAAATTTTCGAGTTGGTTTGATATCCGCACAAGCCTCATGGAAACCGCGCTCCACTTTCGGCGCCGAACTACGCTTCACCTCAATCGCCCATAATTCTTGTTTCGGTAATTGCAAAACTAAATCTATTTCTGCGCCAGCACTCGTGCGATAGAAGAATGCTTCGGCACCGCGAGGCATCACGTTCAAAATATTTTCGATAACAAATCCTTCCCAGCTTGCACCAATAATTGGATGTTGTAACAAGTCGTCTAATGAATCAATATTCAGTAATTTATGCAGCAAGCCACTATCGCGTAAATATATTTTTGGTGTTTTGATCAATCGCTTACCTTGGTTGGTATGCCACGGTTGCAAACGGCGAATCATCAGTAAATCGGCTAATAAATCAATGTAGCGTTTTACAGTAGGATTACTCAGATCCAAGTTACTGGCAAGTTGTGAAACATTGACTAAACTAGCTTGCAAATGCGCGAGCATCGTCCACAGACGACGCAAGGTCATCGCCGGAATTCGTGGTCCAAGTTGAGGAATATCGCGCTCTAAATAGGTACGAATAAAATTATCTCGCCAATCAACGCTTACACTTTCTGTTGAGGCTAAATAACTTTCGGGAAAACCACCGCGTAGCCATAATTTGTCTAACTCAGAGCTGTTCTCAGCGTTAACTTCCACGGGAGTGAGTGACGCTAATTCGTGATACGCAATTCTGCCCGCTAAGCTTTCTGCAGATTGTTGCAACAAATCTAACGAGGCTGAGCCCAAAATTAAAAATTGACCATTAGTATTACCCCGCTGTCGATTTTTATCAATCACACCCCGCAGCACTTTAAATAATTCGGGCATGCGTTGAATTTCATCGAGCACCACCAGCTTACCCTGCTGCGCTTCAAAATAAGCAAGCGGATCATCCAATTTTGCTAAGTCGCTAGGAGACTCAAGATCCAGATATACCGAATCATGAGATTGTTCAATTTCTAACGCTAATGTTGTTTTACCAATTTGCCGTGGCCCAAGAATGGCCACCGCGGGCATATGCTCGAGGCTTGATTTGACTATGGGAGTAAGTAATCGCTTTAACATCCTTGTTATTTTAACACAAATAGTTAAAATAACAAGGTTAATTGAGAAAGATACAACGAATAGTGTTAAGATCTGGTGACTTTAAACCAAGGCAGAGCAATTTAACTATTCTAATAGCTAAATAATTTTCTTCGCCCATAATGCCGTCAAAAAATCCTGATAAGGCAAAATTTCAATTTTGATGCCATGACGCATAAGTCGACGGGGTTTTTTATCTAAGCTAACGACAATGGCTCGTTTGGGTTGATGCTCTTCAATGAAAGCGCTTAATCCCGTTAATTCACGGGAGTCGACGTTTCCACTGATTTTTACTTCAATAGCAATTTGTGCCTCACCTAAAATAAAATCGACTTCTAAACCCGTCTTGGTGCGCCAATAACGAATATTAAAATCTTGTTCCATGAGTGAACGATAGGCGATAAGTTCTAACAAAATAAAATGTTCGAAAGCGGCACCTGCTGCTTCACCTTTTAATTCCGCAATTTGTCGCTTGGCGATAAAATTAGCCACTCCCACATCAAACAAATAAAACTTGGGCACGCTGGTTAAAATATTGCGGCCTACTTTTTTACTATACGGTTCAACATAATAACCAATTAAGGTATCAACTAAAATTTGATAATAGGCTTTTACGGTTTTAGAATCAATGCCACAATCACGCGCAATATTGGTGTAATTAGTCAGTTGTCCATTGGAAAAAGCCAGTGAATCTAAAAACCGGGCAAATACTGGTAAATTTTGTACTAATCCCTCACTTTGAATTTCTTCTTTCAAATAATCCGTTATGTAAGCACGCAAAGATCTTCGCGCGTTTTTTTGTGGGTATATTTTAGGTAACATACCATTTTTCACTGCTTGCAATAAATCAAATTGTGGTATTTCCGCTGAGACTAAGGGGAAAAACTCGAAACGCCAAGCACGACCACCTAAAAGATTTGCAGCACCACGTTTTAATTTACGGGCACTCGAGCCGCATAAAATAAAATATGCCTTGGTATTTTCGATCAGCCAGTGGATCTCATCTAACAAGGCAGGAACTTTTTGCACCTCGTCGATAATAATGGGATAGGCTAAAACATCGTCATCGAACGCTAAGATCTGCTCACGCAATAAATGCGGCGCCTTACTATAGTCCAACGCTACATCCGTCTGCAGCAGATCAATCATATAACTGTTAGGAAAATGCTCCCGTAAAAAAGTAGACTTACCTTCCTGCCGCGCCCCCCACAGAAAAGCGCTTTGACTACGCGGTAAATCCATTTTAAGCAGCCGCTCATACAACATTATTAGTCTCACTAATCCGGAATCGATTCCGCAATAGTATCACTAATCCGGAATGCGGTCTATTCAAAAACTAAAAAGGGCAACCATGGTTGCCCTTTTATTTTGGATCACTAACCGATTATTTCCACAAATCCTTTTCAGTAGTCGCGGTAAATTTAAAATTTAAACTGGTTTCAACATTAGTCAATGCCGCATCAAGCAATGCAAAGATTTGCGCACGCTCTGAAGCAACACTTAAGTTAAGTGAACTTGTCCCAGTTAAATTTAAAGACGCCCGAGCACTATCAAATGCCGCATTTGCTGCGATAGCGCTAATAAAATTATAAGTACCCGATGTGTTAACATACGCTAAAGTGTGCATGCTATTTGCAAATACAGTGCGTAGTAACGTTAAATCAAAAGGCATGCTATTATTCGGCACTAATCCTGATGATGCTAACCGAGCTGTATTATTATAAAGCTCATCTAAATAAAACCGGACTTGACGTGGGTAGAGAATAAAAGTTCCAGAAGAATCGCCGCCGACAATTTTATTATAACTACTATCGTCTAACATATAGTTATCAATATTCTGCAATGCGGTCACATTTTGCGTCGGCGCTGCACATATTCCTATATATCTTGTGATAATTGAACTATAGGAACCCGCATTATATGACGCGTTTAGAATCATCTCTAAAAAGTCAATCGGGTTCGATGCAATTGATGCATTAGCCATACAAGGTCCCCAAGTATCTTTTTGCGGTCCATACTGTTTATTGATTCCTGCTAATTGCAAAAGGTCAGTATATTGAAAATAAGCAGCAGCGATCGGACCAAAATATTTATTTTCAAGAACAGCGGGTCCATTTTGCGAAGTTTGAGTAGTACATCCCTTGCTCTCCACACAGTCTTGCATGGCTATCGTGTACCCTAAGCTTTGTTGCATGGCAATGAAATTAATAATTCCGATACCACCATCGGCCTTATCCCATAAACGTACAGAATAGTTATTAATTTGATAAGGTCCACCTTGTCCAGGAAGTAGCAACGTACTATATTCTGGCTCAATGTTTATATTATTACTCTTGGCTTTTGCAGTAGGATAAGTGTGCAAATTATTATTTTCCTGCATTAACTGCGCCATTAAAGAACCTTGCAAATAATCTTGATTAAAATGTAAAGCAGGTTGATTCTCTTTAATTAAATGTCCATACAACGTACCCGCAACATAATTAGCCATAATTAGATCCGTATACGTGGTATCCAATGGAATATTTTCTGCTGTTGTCTGACTAGGAGAATAGGGGAACGTAATGTGATAAATCACTTCACCACTTACTGGGGGAGCTACACCATAAGTAATGGCGATTGTCATAGCACTACCCGAAATAGAATATGAACCTTGGATATTGGTAGGGATATACGTTATTTCTCCGGTGCTGGTATATTCTGCGGCTGTTAAAGAATAAGTACCTGATGGAACAGTGCTCGAGCTAAAGGAGTGTGTACCCGCTGGCTGAGTAGCAGAAATAGTTGTTTTACCATCGGTAGATGTCAAAGTAATTTTTACGGTTGCATCAAGATCACTGCTTGGTAAACCTGTAATATTTGTACTCACCGCTACTGCTTGACCTGGCGGCGGTGGTGGTGGTGGCACTGAGCCTGAAAAAATAATTTGAATGACTTGATTCCACGGCGCAGTAAACGTGGGTGTAGCTCCATCCGTTGACATCGCACCGAGGTACACACAGCTCGTTGAACCATCAGCTACCGCTTGCGGCGTTGCAGCTTGAAACGCAGAAGCTAATCTTTTAACTTGTACCACAGGGGTCACTTGCGTCGGTTGACTCAATGTGTAGTAATTAATAGTCGTAGATTTTAGCGATGTCGCACCGGTATACAAAAAATAACTCTGACCACTCGGATTGGTATGCGACGTAGGACTATTCAAAGTCGTTAATTGCGCAGCATCATCAATCGCCGTTTGCACATCCGGACACGTTGCCGCATGACTAATCGCAGCGCTCGTTAATAACGCTACACCTAAAAATAATTTTAAAATTGTCCGCATGTTTTTACTCTCTTATTTACGATTTAGGGCACGATGGTGTCAAACTATACCAAGCAGATGGCCAGTTAGGATTACTTGAACCAGGAGGTCCATATCCTGCCATATTGCACCAATTAGTTTGCGTACATTGATAAACACATGTCTTCGCCGCAGTAGTCACTCGGCCTCCCGAAACATAAGAACCTTGGCCAGCTGGATAAACCGGCAATGTCGACGGATCAGGTATCGGCATTGGCTGTGGTTTAAATACATAACTCGGCGCATTTTTGATCATATTATATAACCAACCACCATCATCAAACGTACCGCCTGTTTCAGGAATAATACCCGTTGCAAAGCCACCCGCTCCCCACAAAATAGCAAACACATTGTCTTTTTGTAGTTCGTAAATATGATTGGCAAGCCACACATTTTGACCATTTAGCAACAGATAAGCGCCAGCAGTCACATCCGTTGGCGTATGATATTTTCCCGCCGAAATACTCCCTGGAATGTTCACGAAGAAAGAGAAATTTAATCCCGCAGGTGAGGGCCCTAAAAAATAATTGGGGGCTGTTGCTAAATTAACTAATGGAGTACTTTCTCCCTTTTCCGGTAAATGTGCGCCCGGCATTTGCCATAACATCAGGGGTAACTTGAAATTTTTAGCAACCTGACTAGTAAAGGACATGTAGTTATCCCAATCTTGGGTATTGAAAAGGTAGCCACTTGCAACGTAACCATAACCACCCGGGTTAGTATTATCCACTTGATTATATATAGGGTTAGCGCCGTACTTATCAAAACCGATAAAAGTAGGTTGCGTTGTTGTTAGCGTACCGCCAATAGTTGTCACAGCAATGGGATCGAATACATGCGTAGAGGCTAAAAAATCGGTTTCTACTGTTACATGTGCCGAAACTCGATCAGGCACATAATGTATCCAATTGTTTCCTTCCACGTCGCCTGCCCAATCAGCGTCTTCCCAACCATAGGGAATATCCGGTGCAAAAGTACCCATGATCCAGTTAAGTGATTGTACATATTCTACTAACGTGTTACCGGCAAAAAGGCCAGCCGCCGGCATGATGGTTTGACCTTGTGCCTTTAAAGCCGCGATTAACACGTCACGCACTGTTTGCGGAGCCGCCTGTCCAGGATAAGTGATTGGCAAAGGAGTCGTTGCCGTCATCTTCGACCCATCGGGGGCTTTTGCATCCTTATTTATAGAACCCAAAAAATCTGGATTTAAAATCACAGTTGAACGGATCGGATTTGACGCATTTAGGTAATAGCTCTCTATAGCTATGACTTCAATAAGAAGCGTTTGATAATGCTGCATCAAAATTTCTGCATTCTGGATATCCACCAAAGAGCTCGTATCACCACTCAAATTAGCGGTGTAAATAATAAACACGGGCATTGTTTGGGTCACGTTCAGTTGAGGATTAGCAAGTGCGCCGATCGTTTGTGGAATTTTTGTTTTTTCTATTGGCAATACGACACCTCGATCACCACCACCACTCTCACCCGCATAGTTAAACGCTACCGCTACCGGGCGCGTTAACAATGCGGCGTCTGCCGGTGGAGTATTGTCATAGATCGTACCCATAGTTACCTTCCCTGCCGCCCAACCAGCTGGCACAGAGCCCGGGGTCGGTGGAACAAATTTAGCATATGAAATAGCGACTGTGGTTGCTGGCGGGGCAAGCGTGTACTGACTACTAATTTGCGCTTCATAGGTAGTATTCGGCGTCGTGGTTTTATCGATGTAATCACTTGCTTGCACAGTATAAAAACCAGAAGGTAAAACATTTGGAAACAGCTGCAGACCCGTTTGCATTACACTTGATGAAGGCTTACCACTACTGCCAATAAATGTTACGGTAACTGTAGCAGCACTTGGCAAGCCAGTAATATTAGTGCTAACGGCTACATTCCCTGCTGGAGGAGGTGGTGGTGGTATAGAACCTGAGCTCTGTATTTGAATGACTTGATACCAAGGAGCGGTAAACGTAGGTGTTTTTGGATCCGACATGGTACCTAAGTAAACACAGCTGGTAAAGCCACTCACCGTCTGACTGATTCCTGCTTGAAACGCAGAAGATAATCTTTTCACTTGAGTCACTGGATCGACTTGAGTAGGTTTATTCTGAGTGAAGTAATAAATAGTAGACGTATTAAACGCGACCGTACCCGAATAGACAAAACCTCCTGTTACAGGAGTTGGACTAGTCAAAGTCGTTAATTGTTTGACTTCATTAATTGCAGTTTGCACCGACGGACAATCTGCTGCATATGCGACATTTAACCCAGCCACTAAACACAATGTCAAAAATATTTTATTTACTACTTTCATCTTCACTCCTACTAACTAATTAAATATAGTAATTAACACCGACCACTAATTGAATGGCGCTTGGGGTAAAGGTATAGGTTTCGGTACGTAACGGGCGTAATTCCGTGGGCGCGCTCACTTGGTTCGTTTGTGCCACGGATAATTGGCTACCCATTACATAATTCGCTTCAGCAAACCACGTTAAGTTACGTGCTTTAGGTGATTTGATAAACGTCATTTGATGTTGGTAACCTGCACCTAAGATATAGCTCTTCGCATTTTCCTTAGTAGAAGCCGGATCGGAATCGGCACCATTAGGAGTACTCGTATCAAATGATACCGTAGACATCTGTATGCCGACATTGGCATACAATAAACTTTTTGGATCTAACAGCAAACCTGGCATTACCAATAAGCCGTAGCCTGAAGACTGTTTCACGGTATTTTGTACGGTAACTGGGTTATTAGGAAGTAAACCATATTGATAATCTACACTCATCAAATTTTGTGCTGCCATCAAGTTATAGAACCCCGCCAAACCCAAGTAGCCACTGTGCCCCATGCGGAAAGCATAACCCAATTTAATTAAGCCACTGATATTGCTCTGGCTAGCTGAATGCGATCCACTCACACTCGGAGCAAACTGACCTGCTGGCGTGAAGGCCTCAGTATAGCTAATTGAACCAGAATGCATATTGTATCCCAGCCCTAAGTTGCCAAAGAAGCCGGAAAATTTCGGACCTGAACTGCTTGCAAACGGTTGGAATTCTTGGTAGGCGCTTTCGACACTCTGCTCGACGCGAGGTTGGTAATGAGGATGGTAACCTGGATGGTGACGTGTGGCGGCGTGGAGATTAGTGGCCACTAAACTCACAGCAACGGCGCTTAATAAAACAAAGGAATTGAAAGAGGGATTAAATTTACGCATGGGCACGGAACTCCTGGCTAATTTGTAAGTGTGTATACTAATGAATAATTGCAGATATGTAAATGGGTATTTCCCTGCTTCGCTGAAGCTACGCAGGGCAAGCCTGACGTCTAGGGCGTAGTCCTGTGGGACCCTGCCCTGCGTAGCTTTAGCGCAGCAGGGTGGACTTTTGGAATGCTTTACGGCAGAATAGCCCTTAACTGCAACGCGATATTCAGCTATAATGCTAAATAAATAGCTGCACGATCGCGGCAAATGCACTCAAAATCATCACCAATTGAGGTTTTATGGATATACGTAAAGTTAGAAAATTAATTGAACTCATTAACGAAACCGGCGTGGCTGAGATCGAAATTCACGAAGGCGAGGAGTCAGTACGCGTAACGCGGATGCAACCTATCCCCAGCCAAATGATATATGCCCCGACACCAGCACCTGCTGCGGCGGGCTATGCAGCACCTAATTTATTGCCTACTGAGAAATCGCTTTCCAAAGACGAACAAACTTTAAGTGGCCATATTGTACGTGCCCCGATGGTGGGTACACTCTATGTCTCTAACGCGCCCGAGCAGCCACCTATCGTGCAAGTCGGTGATCGTGTTAATAAAGGCGACACCATTTGCATCATTGAAGCCATGAAGATGTTTAACCAAATTGAGGCCGATGCGTCCGGTGTGATCAAAGCTCGTTTGGTTGAGAATGGTGTGGCCGTTGAATATGACCAACCGCTTTTTATTATTGAAGAAAAGTAGACTCTATGGCCAGCAAATCAAAAGATCAACCTAAACAAAAATCGAAAAAAACGATCAAAAAAGTGGTGATCGCGAATCGGGGTGAAATTGCCTTGCGCGTATTGCGTGCGTGTAAAGAAATGGGCTTAAAAACGGTTGCCGTCTACTCGACAGCGGATCGTGATCTGAAACATGTGTTACTCGCGGATGAAGCCGTCTGTATTGGCCCCGCAGCCTCCACCGATAGTTACTTAAATATTCCCGCCATTATCAGCGTGCTTGAAATTACCGATGCCGATGCCGTGCATCCCGGTTATGGATTTTTATCGGAACGGGCTGATTTTGCGGAACAAGTGGAAAGCAGTGGTTTTATTTTTATTGGCCCGAAACCCGAAACCATTAAATTATTAGGCGACAAGATCTCCGCTAAAAAATGCATGCAAGCGGCTGGCGTACCCATCGTGCCGGGTTCAGATGGTCCCATTGGAATGGATGATAAAGAAAACCAAAAGTTAGCTAAGACCGTCGGTTATCCGATCATGATCAAAGCCTCTGGTGGCGGTGGCGGTCGCGGAATGCGTGTGGTCCACAACGAAGCCGCATTGTTAAACGCGATCTCAATGACACGTAAAGAAGCCAAAGCAGCATTTGGCAACGATACGATTTACATGGAAAAATTTTTAGAAAATCCACGCCATATCGAATTTCAAATTTTAGCGGATGAACACGGAAATGTGATCCATCTGGGTGAACGTGATTGCTCGATCCAACGTCGTCACCAAAAAATTATTGAAGAAGCGCCCGCCGTGGGCATCACCGATAAACAACGAAAACGCATCGGTGAAAAGTGTGTGAAAGCCTGTAAACAATTAGGCTATCGTGGAGTGGGTACGTTTGAATTTTTGTATCAAGATGGTGAATTTTATTTCATTGAAATTAATACCCGCTTGCAAGTAGAGCATCCGGTCACGGAATTTATTACCGGCTTGGATTTAGTCAAAGCCCAAATTCAGATCGCGATGGGTGAACCTTTAAAAATCAATCAGGATGATGTGAAGTTTAGAGGTCATGCGATCGAGTGTCGTATCAATGCCGAAGATCCGCAAAACTTCACCCCCTGCCCAGGTGTCATTAAAGATTATCATGCGCCCGGTGGCTTAGGCGTACGCGTCGATTCTCATATTTATGCCGGCTATAAAGTGCCACCACAATATGACTCCATGATCGGCAAAATTATCACCCACGCTGAAGATCGGGAACACGCGATCGCACGCATGCGCACGGCCTTGGATGAAACGATCATCACCGGCATAAAAACCAATATTCCACTACACAAAAAAATTCTCGACGCCGGAAAATTCCAACTCGGTGGCGTGAGTATCCACTACCTCGAAAAGAAACTAAAAGAAGAAGCGCGCAGTTAGAAATTAGTTACGCTTTTTTACACCATGTAGCAAATAAACTTGGCTTAATTCGATAAATGGCAATATTTCCTGGATGCAAACTGGCAATTTCTTTTTCTGCCAATCGTGAAAATTGCAACTGGTGGGTAGTGGGAATTTTTTCTTTGGTCCAACTTTCAATAGCTTCAATGATATTTTTTCCACGGACATTATTAGAGATAATATAATTAACCAATGTAAATAATTGATCTCTGAAGCGCAGGTGCACCACATCGGGAGCTCCTACTGTATCACGCACCAGCTGATAATGCTGGGCGGAACGTTCATAGGCCCAGATAAAAACATCTCGCAGTAGTTCAATTTTGTTCATCTCATACACCGCCAATAAACCACTAATATAGTCATCTTGTGGAACATCAATAAACGATAAAGGCGATAGATTATGTTTGAGCAAAGGAATATTGGCACATAAACGTGACACACGCTTATTGATATCTTCAAACGGCTGCAAATAGGGTAGCTGCACCATAAAGAAAAAGGCTTGTTCAAATGGATCTGAAATTTTTTCAGCCGTCGTCACAATATGTGCGAAACATTCCGCTATTTGTGCCGGGATCTCGGGTGGTTGGTATACTGTTCTACTAATGCTCACTGGAATACGGCGTAATTGTCCTCGAGCTGCCGGATTGGGGAGCAAATTATTTGCCAACAAAGCATGAATATTAAGAACGATGTGCGGCAAGTTGTCCGCCTGATCTATTTGCTCTACCATAAATTCAATGGCATCTTTATGATTAAGGATCATTTGTGTTTCAAACGCATCTTTTCCTTCAGCACTGGCTCCATACTCAATAAGTCGTTCAGTTTCTAACAATGAATAAGTGTTCCCTTCTAAGCGACTTGAATTCCACGATAAGTCGATCAACAATCGGTGCAATATTCTTTTTACATATGTTCCAGGTACGAGTTCATGACTGAATTGTTGACCTAACTTTTTTAGATGTTCGCGAGTAGCGATCGAAAGATACGCAGTTTTATTGGGTTCATAGTCATACAAAAAAGCGGGATGATACCCAACTGGCTTACGCTGCGCTAAAGGTCTTTGTATAGCAGTCTTTAATTGCTGGGCTTTTTTGGAAAGCGGTAATACTTCTACAGTGTGTTTAATAAAATAATGGGTGCTGTTTTTGTGGCCTTTGGCAACAATATAGCCTAACTCCTGCAATTCATTCAGTCGGCGCTGCAAGGTTCGCCTGGAGGTCAGAGCTGCCAGCTTTTCTAACAACTGGCTAATTTTAATACCCATCGGCGCTTGTTGGATCAAGTTTAAAACGTTTTGTAAATCTTCAGTTAGTGGTTTAGTAGCCATCATACTTTACCTCTCATAGACCATTATGCTTATTGTGCCACAATTTGTGCCATTTGTGCCAAAAAAGCGTTTATTGCGCCATTTGTGCCAAATTTTTTGCGACAGGTCAGTTAATCCAACGGAAATGAACAACTAAACACGCTGCCTTTGCCAAGCTCACTTTGAATATCTAACCGTCCATGATGTCGAATCAGGATGTGTTTAACAATTGCTAATCCTAAGCCTGTTCCCCCACTTTCGCGGGAGCGACTTTTGTCGACACGATAAAAACGTTCGGTTAAGCGGGGAATGTGTTCAACGGCGATGCCGATACCCGTGTCTTCAACTTGAAACACCGCACTATCATTATCTTTAAACCAACGTGTCGTGATCGTGCCGTGTTCGCCCGTGTATTTAATGGCGTTGTAAATTAAATTAGAAAACAAGCTGTGTAATTCGTCGAAATTGCCTTTGATTGATAAATTTTTGTCGATTTCAAAATTTAGTTTTTGTTTTTTGTCTGCAGCTAAACTATGAGCACTCTGCTGCACGCTCTCAAATAAACTAACAATATTAATTTCGTTATCACCGACTGGGATCGCTTCTTCGTTTTCGATACGTGAAAGTAATAATAAATCTTCAATAATCGTCTGCATGCGCATACTTTGTTGATACATTTGTTTGAAAATTTCTTCGGGCAAGGTAGGATTAGTGATGGCTTGTTGGATTAATAATTCGAGATAGCCAATAATCACCGTTAAGGGTGTGCGTAATTCATGTGACACGTTGGCCACGAAATCTTTTCGCATCCGCTCTAATTGTTGAATGTGATGCCGAATAGTTTCGGGAAGTTGGGAGACTAATTTTTGGTCGAAATCTTCTAGCATTGTTTTTTACTCGTAAATTGATACCCATGTCCACGCACCGTGATTAAATAATCTGCCATCCCCGATGGCTCAAGCAAATCACGTAATCGCTTAATTTGTCGATCGATAGTACGCTCATCATAGAAACTATCGGCAGCTAAATTATCCAGTAATTGTTGCCGAGTATAAACCTTGTCACGATGCGTCAGGAAAAAATATAAAATCGCATACAGCTTAGGTGTAATATTGATTTCTTGATTATTAATTAATAATGTTTTGTGATCTAAATTTAATGCCAGGGCAGCAAACTGGATGCGACCTTCGTGATTTTGTACTGGTCCACGGCGCAACACGGTATTGATTCGCGCAATTAATTCGCGAATCGAAAACGGTTTGGTAATGTAATCGTCAACGCGTGCTTCTTCTAACCCCTTGAGTTTATTACGTTCTTCGGCTTTAGCGGTCAGCATGATAATGGGCAGATCGGCCGTTGCCAGTTGCGCCCTTAGCCGTTTAGCAAATTCGATGCCACTTTGGTCGGGCAACATCCAATCGAGTAATAATAAATCAACCGCATTTTTCGCTTGGAGGAGTCGCCAAGCTTGCGTACAATCAGCCAAGTCGATGACGGTGAAACCGGCCGGTTCAAGCGCACAACGCAACATCGTACGAATTGCCGCTTCGTCATCAACAATTAAAATTTTATTTTGGGTGCTCATAGTGATCTGTCATGGATTTGTCATAAACTATGGTTAGTATACTTGGTTCTGAAGATGAGTAATATGGACAGTATGGAAAATCGGATCCCGGCACAAAAAAAACTACATGCTGACTGGCTATTTCAGCATATCACCCAGTGGTTAGGCCTTGGGCTCATCATCTTAATTGTTGCTATTTTAGTCACCCTCGTTTTGGCCAGTTGGCCTAGTATTCATACTTTCGGCTGGCATTTTCTATGGTCAGCGGAATGGGATCCCGCACATAATAAATTCGGCGGTTTAGTCGCAATCATCGGTACATTAATTACGGCTCTCATTGGTGTTATCATCGCCGTGCCCTTAAGTTTTGGCATTGCCGTGTTAATTTCCGAAATTTTACCGCACAAAGTAGGCTTGGTTGTTGCTCGCTTAGTCGAATTGATGGCCGGTATTCCGAGTATTATTTATGGCATGTGGGGTTTGTTTACCTTGGCACCTTTTCTCGCCAAACATGTGCAACCGTGGTTGATCGTGCACTGCCAGCATATTCCCGTGTTAAATTATATTTTTGGTGGAATGCCAATTGGTTTTGGGGTGTTTACGGCCGGAATTATTTTAGCGATCATGATCATTCCTCTGATCTCATCGGTGATGCGGGATGTCTTAGCCTCAGTTCCTACTTTATTGCGCGAAGCCGCTTACGGTGTCGGCGCTACTCGCTGGGAAGTAGTATGGAACATTCTGTTGCACTATACCCGTGCTGGTTTGTTGGGCGGTATTATTTTAGGTTTGGGGCGCGCGCTCGGTGAAACGATGGCGGTGACCTTTGTCGTCGGTAATTCACATCAGTTATTCGCTTCGTTGTTTATGCCAGGCACGACTATCTCCGCTACAATCGCTAATGAATTTAGTGAAGCCACAGGAAAATTGTATCCGGCAGCACTGATGGAACTCGGTCTTATTTTATTTGTGATCACCTTTGTAGTATTAGCTCTATCACGTGCATTATTAAAACTGGGTAAAGCGCGCGGAGGTTCGCTATAATGTTGGGGCAAATTTCAAGCTGGCGCTCGTTTAAAACTTTTTTATTTACGGTATTTTGTTATCTCACTTCGATTGTGAGCATCTTAGTATTAGCAGCAATTTTGTGGACCTTATTGCACCGCGGTATGCACGGCATGAATGTGGCGTTGTTTACGGATGCGATGCCGACACCGGGACAAATGGGCGATCTACCTAGTGGTTTACGGGATGCCATTTTAGGAAGTTTAATTATTACCGGTATCGGCATGTTGATTGCTACCCCGATCGGTATTTTAATTGCAACCTATTTAGTCGATTATGGCAGCAAATCAAAATTGAGTGTTTATGTACGTTTTGTTAACGACTTATTATTGAGTGCTCCGTCCATTATTCTTGGCTTATTTGTATATGCTTTCATGGTAAAACCAGTGGGTAACTTTTCGGGCATTGCCGGTGCCGTAGCGCTCGCTTTTATTGCTATACCGATGATTGTGCGCACGACTGAGGACGTGTTGTATTTAGTGTCACCGATGTTGAAAGAATCCGCCATTGCATTGGGTATTCCACGCTGGCGTGTGACCGTAAAAATTGCTTATCGCACAGCCATGAGCGGAATGATCACGGCGATTTTATTAGCTTTGGCACGGATCGCGGGTGAAACGGCACCGTTATTATTTACTGCGCTTAATAATCAATTCCCCAATGCAAATCCTTTGCAACCGATGGCCAACTTACCGGTGACCATTTTCCAATTTGCAATGAGTCCGTACCGTAACTGGCAACATTTAGCGTGGGCTGGGGCGTTATTAATTACGATCGTGATTTTATTGATTAATTTGATCGCTCGGGTATTTTTACGCGATAAAAACGCGCATTAGAGAGGCATTATGACCATTGAATTTTTGGCTACCAAACATCTTGATTTCTACTACGCGCAGTATCAAGCACTGCACGATATTAATATCCGTTTTACGAAGAACACCATCACCGCGTTAATTGGTCCATCTGGATCGGGCAAAACCACATTATTGCGTTGCTTCAATCGGATCTATGAATTACAACCTAAGCAAAAAATTCGCGGTAAAATTATGCTAGAAGGCCAAAACATTTTAGATCTCAAATTGGATGTCAATCAACTACGTCGCAAAATCGGAATGGTGTTCCAAAAGCCCACGCCGTTCCCACTCTCTATTTTTGAAAATATTGCGTTTGCGTTACGCTTACATGAGAAATTAAATAAAAGTCAATTAGCCGAGCGGGTGGAACAAGCGTTACAACAAGCGGCTTTATGGAATGAAGTCAAAGACAAATTACATGATGCGGGTACCCGTTTGTCAGGTGGTCAACAACAACGTTTATGTATCGCGCGCACCATCGCTATTCGTCCGGAAATTTTGTTACTCGATGAACCAACCTCAGCACTTGATCCGATTTCAACAGCCAAAGTTGAAGAATTAATTCAAACATTACGTAATGATTTTACGCTATTGATGGTCACGCATAATTTAAAACAGGCTGAACGCCTTGCCGAAGACACCATTTTCATGTCTGATGGCAAAATTATTGAACATGCCCCCACGGCAGAATTATTCAGCAACCCCGAAGACGAACGTACTGCGCGTTATATCGAAAATCATTAGTTACGGTTAACAAATGGCGCGCTTCAATTCTTTACAGGATGCCCGTTCGTGGATTGAAAAGGCACTTGTCTCGAAATTTGATATCATCATTCTTTAGTTGTGTTAATCTTGTTCAGACAAGGGTTGGGCAAAATAAAGAAGGAAATATAAGCATGTATCTAGGTAGCGCTCCTGCAGAAGAATGGACAAAAATAAAAGCAAAAATAATCAGCTTATTAAGTCTACCTGCGCCAACAAAAGCGCCTGTAAAGCGGCAGATGATCCTAGAATTATATCGGGAACATCGCATATTTTTAAGCAATATTCCAGTAGCGTTTCAAGCAGAAGCCCATGCTTTACTGAAAGCCCAAAATGAATTTGGACGGATAAAAATATCGTCATTATTGTCAGGACTCATCGAGCCAATAGAAGATGCCGCAATACGTTATTTTAGGGAATACTTTGCCCGCCTTGGCAGGATCATTACTAACATTGAAATTACACCCAAAAAGAGCGGACAACAATTAGGCACCGTTCTATGGATAACCTACACTGATCCAACTGATCCACACTATAGCCCCCCGAAAAGGATCGGTTATCACATAAAAACCCATCAACATGGCCCAGCTTATAATGATGGGGGGCGAACGATCGTGCGTGAGAGTGAAACACCCGTTGATCTAAAAGAATTGTTAGTCTACGCATTTCTCGCAAATATGGGGATTGGGCCTAAATCACACTTCTTACTGAGTCCCGTTAAGATCAAAGGAGCGTGCTATATTGCGACACAAACCGCCGCATTTACAAAGACTCCAGCAGCCAAAGAAAAGACTTTTGTCATTTATGAACATTTTCAAAGAGCACAAGCAGGGCGACCCATTGAAAATAAAGTAGATCAACATGGATTATTTCGCGTTCAGTTGTTATTGTGGATCTTACAACTGCATGACCTCACAACCAATACGGGCAATTTTGGCAAGATATCTACACGAGTAAAGGAACAGTTAAATGAACAGTGGGAAATTATCGACTTTAGAGTCGCAACCCGTGATGATCAAGATTACCGCAATCCAAGAGGCATCCTTGAGGGCTTGCGTACAGGGGGGCCACTCCTAGGTTCTGAACTGATGTTGCAAGGATTATTTGCAGGCGCTCCTACCTTAAATGAGCGTATGCAGATCACTGCTAAAATACTCACGGAATTTAAAACAGGAAAACCCAGACAAAGCGGAGAAGAAGGTTTTAAAACACCTTTCGAGCCAGCATTGTATCAAGCCTTTTGTGACATCATCAAGTTTGCAACAGAACATGCAGAAGATCTAGTGCTTGATCAAGTCAAGCTTTTAGGTATTTTTGCAGGCAACACCGCTCTCACACCAAAAGATATCCAAATAAAATTAATGTCTCTATCTTTAGATGATCCAACGCACCGTGTGCAACTCGGCGACTTAGGATGTTATGTAACGAGCGTGTTGACAAACTTACATTGCTTGTCTTTACATTGCGTGTCTTTTGGCATCGGCGGATTCAAACACAAAGTGTAACACGATAAACAATTAGCGGCCAAATGATGTAAATTGGTCGCTCTGAGTGAGATCGGAGTTGCTGTAGATAATCGAGAGCAATAATTAGCATCATGGCATGGCTCATCAGAAACTCGGCAGAAAAATTGATTGTTTGATTTTCTATTAAGCGCACAATCAGAGTTGTTATATGATGAATAATACGCCCTTAAGCTAACTATGCCGCAAGCAAATAAAAACTTATACAAGTAAAACGAAAAAGTAATTGAATAGCCTTAACATTTCTGGTATAAAGTCCGGCTCAATGGCATGAAAGCCATATCAAGAGTTGATATAAGCGGAGAATAACAATGGCGCGCGTCTGTGAAGTAACAGGTAAAAAACCCATGGCTGGAAACAATGTTTCCCATGCCAACAATAGAACTAAACGTCGATTCCTACCAAATTTGCAAAAACGTCGCCTTTGGGTACCGAGTGAAGATCGTTATGTCGAATTACGCCTCAGCTGTGCAGGGTTACGCGATATCGATAAACGCGGTATTGATGACGTATTAAAAGAAATTCGTGCCCGCGAGAAAAAAGCAGCTCGCACTAACAAGAAAGTATAAGGAGCGCCTTTATGCGTGAAAAAATCAAATTAGTATCAAGTGCAGGAACGGGTGAGTTTTATACCACTACTAAAAATAAGCGCACGATGACTGAAAAGTTGAAAAAGAAAAAATATGATAAGAAAATTCGTAAGCATGTCGAATTTAACGAATCTAAGATCAAATAGTTTTGATTTAATAAAAAAAGCAGTCTGAAGACTGCTTTTTTTATGTCTTGTCTACCATCATTCCTGCAATCCCTGTCATTCCTGCGATCCTTCGTCATTCCTGCGAAAGCAGGAATCCAGGATCCTCTCTATTTTCCTGGATCCCAGCTTTCGCTGGGATGACATAGCCGTTGTATTGAGAAACAAATATGATATATAATTCAATTACGAATTTTATAGGTTTTATTATGACAATAAATAGTTGGCCGTCTACTGAACGTCCCCGTGAAAAATTACTCGCGCAAGGTGCAACTACCTTATCCAATGCGGAATTGCTTGCGATTTTCTTGCGTACGGGTTGTCGTGGTAAGACCGCAGTCGATCTGGCACGTGACTTGATAAAGCACTTTGGTAGCCTACGCGCCCTCTTCAATTGTTCACCCGATGAATTTTGCCAATTTCGTGGTTTAGGGAAAGTAAAATATATTCAACTTCAAGCCATCGCAGAAATAGGATCACGTTATTTGAGTGAGAAACTAAAAAAGGATATGACGATCAGCAACCATCACGATACGGAACGATTTTTAATCGCGAAACTACGCCATCTGCAACATGAAGTGTTTGCCTGCTTATTTTTAGACACTAAAAATCAACTGCTCAACTATGAAGAAATTACTCAAGGCACGTATAACGAAGCACGGGTTTATCCACGGGAAATCGTTAAACGAGCCTTATGGCATAATGCAGCAGCGATAATTTTGGCTCACAACCATCCTTCCGGAATTTGTGAAGCCAGTCATGATGACAAAGTGTTAACGCAAAAAATAAAGCAAGCGTTGGCATTAGTCGATGTTGATGTTTACGACCATTTAATTATTGGCGATGGACAAGTGTGTTCGTTCGCACAACGCGGATGGCTGTAAAGAAAATAATTACAAACTGGCCTGCCGAGTCGTAGCTTTAGCGAAGACTGGGACCAACCTTCGCCAACTCTGCAGATGCTTGAAATTTTTTATTAAAATTTTCGACAAACGCACTCATTAATTTCTTTGAGTTCTCCTTATAGCTATCTTTATTTGACCAGCACAATTTTGGATTTAATATTTTACTATCAATTCCTGGTACGGCTTTCGGGATCGCAATGTTGAATCCAGGTAAATTTTCATACTCAGCGTTTTGCAATTCTTGATTAAGAATTGCGCTGACGATGGCGCGTGTTACTGGGATCGAAAAACGCTGTCCGCCTTCACCATACGCTCCGCCTGTCCAACCGGTATTCACTAAATAAACCGGACACGGATCTTCTTGAAGTCGCTTAATAAGTAAGTCAGCATAAACATGCGCCGGTAAAGGGAAAAATGGCGCTCCAAAACAGGTGCTAAAAGTTGGTTTTACACCCGTTCCTTTGCCGACCTCAGTACTACCCACCTGAGCGGTGTAACCGCTTAAAAAGTAATACGCGGCTTGTTCGGCTGTTAATTTTGCAACGGGAGGTAGTACCCCATATAAATCGCACGTTAGAAAAATAAGGGCGCTGGGCTGCCCACCTTTATTAGCGAGCACTCGCTTTTCAATAAATTCTAATGGATACGCCGCACGCGTGTTTTCAGTCAGACTACCATCAGCATAATCGGGTTCTAAGGTGTTCTTATCGAGCACCACATTTTCCATGATCGCACCCTCACGGATCGCGTGCCAGATCACAGGCTCATTTTTAGCCGATAAATTAATACACTTCGCGTAACAACCGCCTTCGAAATTAAACACCCCATTTTTACCCCAACCGTGTTCATCATCGCCGATGAGATAACGCGCAGGATCAGCGGATAACGTGGTTTTACCTGTACCGGATAAGCCAAAAAAGATCACGGTGTCAGAGCCGTCTTGTTGAGCATTCGCCGCACAATGCATCGGTAGTACGCTCTGCGCTGGCATGAGATAATTCATCACGGAAAACATCGCTTTCTTCATTTCACCGGCATACAACAAACCACAGGCCAATACGCGTCGATTAGTAAAATCGAGCATTAAGGTTGCATCGCTATTGACACCATCACGTTGCGGATCGGTTGGCAAGGTCGCCGCACTTAATATTGTCCAGGGCGCTTGTCGCGGCGTAGCAGCAGCGGAGCCGGAAATAAATAATTGATGACAAAAAAGTTGATGCCATGCTAACTCCGTTTTAACCGTAACAGAAAGTTGATACTGTTCATCGGCACCCACCGCATAGTGCGAAACAAAATGTTCACGTTCATTAAGATATTGACTCGCGCGCTCCCACAGCGCTTCAAAACGATCCGCCGAAATAGGCACATTGATCGGGCCCCAATCTACATTATTTTCCGTGGTCGCATCCTTCACAATAAAACGATCATTAGTCGAACGCCCTGTACGTTTTCCGGTTACAGCCGTCAACGCACCGTTAGCTGCCATCACGGCTTCATTATTTTTGAGTGCAAATGCTATTAACGCATCAACAGTTAGATCATTGTGAATTAACAAATTAGGCATAGTTATCATCCTTTATTCTGACAAAAGAGAGTTTATTTAACGAATACTTCTTCTAACGCTTGGGCCACCGTAGCAGGCACAAATTGCTCATAATCACCGCCAAAACGGGCAATTTCTTTCACTAAGGTCGAAGAAATTCCAGCGAATTTTTCAGTGGGTGCGAGAAAAATAGTTTCTAGCTCAGGCGCTAAATGTTGATTCATCCAGTTCAATTGGAATTCATATTCAAAATCAGCACCGGTGCGTAAACCACGTAAAATAATGTTGGCTTCGCACTCTTTGGCCAGCTCAGTGGTCAGTCCTTCAAAGCCCGTGACCTCGACATTATCAAGGTGCTCGACCGAGCGCTCGATCATCGCGACCCGTTTTTCAATGCTAAATACATCGGTCTTTTTAGAACTCACGCCAACCGCCACAATCACATTATCAAATAATGCTGAAGCACGCTCTACTAAATCGAGATGACCATTGGTGAAAGGATCAAAGGTGCCAGGATAGATAATGGTGTTTTTCATACTACATTCCTTAGTAATTCGTTATAACTAATCCGCTATGATACTCGAATATTTGTAATCACCCCATTGTCTGGTTATAATTAGCACAATTAAAGAGAGTCTCACATGAAAATAATTATTCAAACTTTATTAGCAATCAGCATCGCGTTACTAACGGGCTGTGCTTCAAATGTTACGCTTGAAAGTAGTCATCAACAGGTTGATCAAGGAGTTGTACTGCAAGCACAATCCCTCGGATCTGAAACAAACCTAAGGGCAAACCAGAACGCAAATGTCGCTCATACAATTGGTAATGTGGGTGGGGTTATGGTCGATGGACTGTCCGGCAACACGATACAGGAGCCACTCAGTGAGCAAAGCACCTTGCAATACATTGTCAAACTCAACGATACCGGCAAAATTATTTCGGTGGTCCAAAGCGTTAATCAGCCCTTACGTCCCGGCGACCATGTATTAGTCACCCGTCGCGATGGCCACGCGACACGGATCAGTCTTGATAAAAATTACTTGACCCATTAAGTACTCGCGCCTACTATCTCAACAAGAATCTCCGCTGCATATTAAAGGGCAATCGATATGGCTCTCAATAATGATCTCCAACGCTTAGAGCGACAAATCATCACCTTGATTGAAGCTTATAAACTATTACAAACTGAAAATGATGAATTACGTATTGAACAAAAGTTATTGGAGCAACAGCGGCGACAACTAGCTGAGCAACAAAAATCAGCCGCTGAACGTTTGAAAAAATTAATTCCACAAATCAAAAAATTAGCGAGCTGATATGAAAAACGTCGATGTTGTTACGATTCAATTACTTGACCGCAGCTTTCAGCTGAAATGTTCCCCTGACACTGCGGCAAAGCTACAAGAAGCCGGTGCTTATCTAGCCAGCAAAATGGAACAGCTTAATAAGGCTGGAAGCACGCTCGGCTATGAACGTACTGCCATCATGGCTGCCATGGATATCTGTTTTGAATTAATTAACCTACGGGCTGACGTGACGGCTCATGACAGTGAAATTAATGAACGTATCAAAAATTTACAAGAAAAAATTGATACCACGATTGCCAGTTCCGAACTACGTTTACCGCAAAGCCCTTCCGGTGAACAACAATTGTTAGATGTTTAAATAAAAATTAGAGTATAATGAAATTGTTCTCTGGGGTGTGCGACAACCTCCTCTCAACTTTTGAACCAATTTATATATGCTAGGGTTTATCCTCCAGCGACTGTTGTGCATGCTCACTTAATGTGAGAAGTCTGATGTCGCTATGATGAACCCGCACTGGAAACAATGGTTCCAGTGTTGAATGGAGGCACGGCATTCTGGAGAACACTTTCATGAAAAATCTTCGTCATCTAATCAATCAACAACGTCTCGCGCTCTCTGCCTCACAGAAAACAGAATTTTCAGAAGCGATTGCGCAGCAACTTTTTACATTACCGATTTTCCAAAATAGCCAGAAAATTGCCTGTTATCTCGAACATAAAGGCGAAGTTGAAACGTCTGAAATTATTAAAACCATTTGGCAACAACACCAGCAATGCTATTTACCGATTATTAATCCTGATAAAACCTTGCGCTTTGTACATTACACCCCCGAGACTAAATTAAAACCCAATAAATTTGGTATTTTAGAGCCTGATTTAACTTTGGAAAAACAGATCGACATTAAGCAACTTGATTTAGTCTTGACGCCATTAGTCGCCTTTAACAGCGCGTACTTTCGTGTCGGTTGGGGTCTAGGTCATTACGACCGAACGTTTGCCTTTTTATTAAAACAACCTCGTCCCACTAAACCATTTTTAATTGGACTAGCTTATAATTTCCAATTAAGCGAAAATATTGAAATCCAATCTTGGGATGTACCCCTAGATTTAGTCATTACGGAGAAATAATATGCATTACTGGTTACTCAAATCTGAACCTGCAGGCTACAGCATCGATGACTTAGCAAAACATAAAAAGCAAACGGATAAGTGGGAAGGTGTACGCAATTTTCAAGCGCGTAATATGTTGCGTGATGACATGCACGCGGGTGACCATGCTTTTTTTTATCACTCCAGTTGTGCCGAACCAGGTATCGTCGGGATGGTTAACATCGTTAAAGCGGGGTATCCGGATCCGACACAATTTGATCCCGGATCAAAATATTATGATCCGAAAAGTACTGATGAAAAACCTATCTGGTATACGGTTGACGTGCAATTGATTAAAAAATTTAAAACGATTATTAGCTTAGCAGCTATCAAACACGATCCTCAACTAGCAACTATGCAATTAGTAAAACGAGGTAATCGCTTATCCGTGATGCCCGTCAGCAGCATTGAGTGGCAAACGATTTTAGACATGACATCCTAAGTATTTTCCGTTAAGATGCCTGTCATTACGCAATAAGGAATTAAACATGGCTGAAACAGTAGACGAATTAACAATTGAATACATTGAAGATGGCGTTACCACCGTCAAACAACTCGACAAAATTGTCCTAACCAAAGGCGCCTGGGCAACCTTATTGTTTCGTTGCCAAGACTGGAACCGCACCAAACAATGCTACGGTGAAGATAAATACGTGATCCGTCGCTACCAAAAACGCAATGGCGAATACCAGCTCAAATCTAAATTTTCAATCTCTAGCAAAGATCAAGCGCAACAATTGATCGATGCCTTGAATAAGTGGATCAAATAAAAGGCTTTATATGGCAGTGACTATTCCTGAATAAGAAAAATGGCTCTATGAGAATGGTAATTTGGAAAAACTTGAGCGAGCATTAGAGTGGTCTAAAACGCATAAGCCCATTGATAATTTTGCTGAGGTCTTTGCAAAGTTAGAAGAAAGAGTCAAAAATACTTAGTGCGCTACTCTACTTAAATATTGCTCAACATTTCGTTGAGAAATTAAATATAGTAAATATTGATTGAGACTAACGCCTTCTACATTTGCGTTTCTTACTAGTTCAGCATGCAACCGTTTTGGCATACGCATTAAGAACTTTCCACTTAAGTTTTTATCTATACTCGGTTTTGGTATAGGGCGTTTCATGCGCTTAGCTACTTTTAACCAAGCTTTAGTGGCATCTTGCACTTCTTTCAACGCTTCTTCTTCTGTAGCGCCCCACGCCGAGCAGCCTGCTAAATCAGGCACTAGGGCTATATAACCCTCATCTTCTTCGCTCCAAAAAACTTCAATTGGATATTTAAATTTTTCTGTGTTCATATTTATCTATCATCTCAATTAATTGTCGTGCTTGATAAGGAGCTATGAAACCATCACGATTTTGAAAGTTTAAAAATTTCGTTTCATCTTCACGCCCAAAAACTCGGTGCGAACCTTGACCACCTTTATGATGAAATCCTAATAATTCAGCTATTTTACATGCATCAGTAAAGCGAACCCCTTTAGGGTTATTTTTAATAGCTGTAATTGATTTCTCAAGTTTGCTCATAGTATTATATATGATACTACTTAACTTTGGCAATGCAATGTTTTTTTGCATTATATTTGAATTTTGTTTAAATATAGTCCGTGATGATTTACAGAATATCTTCTAAACCGTAGACTAATTCTTTAAGCGTGAGCACTTTTTCGCAGGCAAGCACGATGCCGGGAATATAAGCGGATCGGTTAAAGACATCGGTACGCAAGGTGAGTAATTCGCCTTCGGCGCCGAATAAGATCTCTTCGTGAGCCATTAAACCGGGTAAGCGTACGGAATGTACAGGAACATTTTCTACACTCGCGCCACGAGCGCCTTTATAAATTTCGATATCATCAATATTTTTATTATCGCGTACCGCGGCAATCAATTGCGCCGTTTTCACCGCCGTACCTGAAGGTGCTTCACGCTTCTTGTCATGATGTAATTCGATAATTTCGGCATGGGGAAAATATTTAGCGGCTTGTTGTGCAAAACGCATCAGCAAAATGACGCTCAAAGAAAAATTGGGCGCGATAATACCGCCTAATTTTTTGGCTTTACATTCGGCTTGTAGCTCTTTGACTTGATCAGGTAAAAAACCAGTAGTACCAATCACCGGGTGTGCGCCTGCGGCAATAATAATTTTAGTATTTTGATAGGCATGATCTGCAATCGTGAAATCGATCACGACTTGAGCACCCGATTTTTTAATGAGCTGCCCGAGATCATCATTGCGTGTGCCTTGAGCGACTAATTCAAATCGCGTATCAGCTTGTATAGCTGGCACTGCAATTTGACCCATGCGACCGTTCGCACCGTTAACTAAAATTTTAATACTCATGATTTTTCCTTTGCTGGAATTAACGTCACTACGGTGACGGCGATAATAATTAACACCACCGCCACCACCGTCCACCACGAAATGGTTTCACCTAACAATAGCCAACCCCAAAATAAACCGGTTAATGCCACGATACCACCCACTAAACTATAATACACTGCACCGGCGATTTTCAATAGTTGAAATAAAATAACATAACCAATGCTCGATAAAATAATCTCTAAAATTACCGCAAAATTTTGCAATGATAAAGAATTGAGCGGGTAAAATTCATGCATGTCAACCAACAGTGGTGTTAGCACAATTGCTGACGCGACTAACATGCCAGTCGCTAAACTTAATGATGAGCTGCCTACGGGTCGATCATAAACACTGTACAACGCACACATTGCAAAAAATAACGGTGTCAATAAGCTGATCAATTCCCAATTATTCGTACCCGGTACATTCCATTTGAAACCAATGATCATCATGATCCCGAGGACACCGACTACCACGGCAAATAAACGTGGCCATTGAAATTTTTCTTGACCGACTATTAATGCTAGCGGATACATCATCAGTGGTACCGTATTAACGATCACCGCAAGAATTCCTGCGGGTAAATGTGGTGCGGCAAAATACATATTGGTATTAGGTAACGCGATCCCAAGAATACCGGCGATTAAATAATAACGTAAATGGCGACCACTGATCGGAATACGCTTTTCTTTGATCAGGGTCATCAATAATAGCGCAATTGCCGGGCCGACTGATTGCCAGAAAGAATAGCCCAAGGGCGGTACACCGTGTGTGGTCGCATAACGAGCGAGAGTATAACCAGACCCCCAAATAATACCGAGTAGGATCAATAACGATAAGGGCCAAAGTGTTTTATTTTTCATGCGAAGAGTATATATCTTATTTGAAAGACTGTCCCAATCCAGTGAGTAATGATATCCGAATAAATTTAAATTTTAATTCCTACTTTGGCTAAGAGAAACAACATCGCAAAATAGGCGATCACCGTCAGCGCAATCGCGACTAATAAAGCCACATAAAAATTCCATTGCCAATGGATAAACAGCGGCAAGGTAGCAAATAAGACTAACGAGGGGATCACCAACCAAAAAATCGCAATCGATAAATGAGAAACTTCCAGTGCATTGCGCGTATCAACATACAACCACACCATCGCCAATACCGATAAGAGTGGAATTGAAGCTAAAATGGCACCCAATAGTGAACTGCGCTTGGCAATTTCAGAAATAGCGGCAATTAAAATAGCCGAGATCAAAACTTTTAACAACGTGTAAAGCATCTATTGTCTTCCTTATAATCTTCCCAACATATCCTTAAACTCGAAAGCAGGCAATGCTTCATAAAAATTTTTACCTAATGCCATCACCTTAAATAACTCACCCATTTCTTGCGGGGCAATCAGCTGCTGAATTTTTTGCACATTACGCCAACGTTGCTGATCATGCTCACTATTGGCTAATTCTAATATTTTGTTGTTGAGTAAAAAAGCGGCTTGTGTCGTAAAACCCAACACATCCAAATTATTTTTGGTCGCGGCTTCGGCCACGGCGGTAAAATCAACATGCGCGGTGATATCCTGCAACCCCACATTCAAAAATGGATCGCTGTGGGCACGATGTCGATAATGACACATCAGAGTGCCCATTGAACGTTGCGGATGAAAATATTCGTGACGGGGGAAACCATAATCAATTAATAAAATTACGCCTTGTTGTAAAATTTCTGCAAGGCTCGCGAGCCATGCATCCAGCATTAAATTAATTTCCGTCTGATATCCTGCGGAAAAATGCCGCAATTCAGTTTGTATAGTATCTACCGCTGCCCGTAAACGTACTGAGCTAATATCGCTTTCGAGATATTTAAATTGCTTATCCTGCCAAATAACATAGCGCTCTTGCACCTCATTTTCCGTGCACATGATTTGATGCACGGGCATGGCATCTAACACCTCGTTCGCTAAAATAATACCACTAAACTTTTCGGGTAGAGTCGATAACCACTGTACTCGCGCGATCAAATGCGGAATTTTTTCCTGTAAAATGTCTCGTTGTCGCTGTTGTAGATCAGCACTGATCTCCAATATATAATACTGTGCGGGCAAATTATTATTTTTTTCTAAGTGTTGTAATATATCAGCGGCCATAATGCCGGTACCGGCGCCAAATTCTAAAATATTCTTTTGTGATAGTGTGTTAAAAACGGTGGCACACTGCTCAGCCAAGGCATATGAAAAAAATTCTGAGATAATTGGTGCGGTGATGAAATCGCCTTCCGGGCCAAATTTTTCGGTGCCGCCCGTGTAATACCCCCCTCGCCCTTGTGCATCGGCGGGGGCATATAAAGCCAAGCGCATAAATTCGGCAAACGAAATTTTCCCACCAGCAAGTACGATTTTTTCTCGAATGATATTTTGTAAATGCGCGCTATAAGCGAGCACCTCTAAAAATTCCGCCATAAATCCGTTTTTACTTCAGTCTCCGGATGGCCATCGCGTAATAGCGCGATCCGCTCGCCCTCAGCAATCGATTGTCGTTGGGATGCAGATAATTTTGTGGAACTGTTTTTACGCAGCTTAGCTAGAAATTGGTCCGCTTCACTGACATAACCTTCTGGTTCGCCGAGCAGGATCTGAATGAATTTGTTTACCATAAGTTCCTCGTGACAGTTATTCTAATTGCGTTTATCATTTGGTGCAAATCATTTAATGGAGCTGAGCAATGAAACAGGTCGCTAATACTACCCCCACTCGTGTTGAAACTGACAGCATGGGCAAAATCGACGTCCCGGCTGAACGCTTATGGGGCGCACAAACTCAACGTTCATTACATCATTTTTCCATTGGGGGTGACAAAATGCCCCAAGACGTTATTTGGGCCTTTGGGATCTTAAAAAAAGCGGCCGCTATCACTAATAATGAACTGGGCAAATTGAGTGATGAAAAGCTCACATTAATTATTCCCGCAGCTGATGAAGTGATTGCTAATCAATTAGCCGCCGAATTCCCCCTCTACGTCTGGCAAACTGGTAGTGGTACCCAATCGAACATGAATGTAAACGAAGTCATTGCTAATCGGGCAAATCAACTAGCTGGCGAAGCGCTCGGCACCAAAAAGCCGATCCATCCGAATGATGATGTCAACATGTCACAATCGTCTAATGATACCTTTCCAACTGCCATGAACATGGCTGCCGTAAAAACCCTCACGGATGAATTATTACCTGCGGTGCGCAAGCTGCGCGATGCGCTCGATCTTAAAGCAAACATGTTTAGCAAAATTATTAAAATTGGGCGTACCCATTTGCAAGATGCGGTACCGTTAACACTGGGCCAAGAATTTTCTGGTTATGTAGCACAACTTGATGCTGATCTTAAACGCATCGAAAGGGTGATGCCCGATCTGTATCAACTGGCGTTGGGAGGCACGGCCGTGGGTACCGGCTTAAACAGTCCTAAAGGCTTTGCCGAATTAGTCGCCAAAAATATTGCTAAATTAACTCATTTACCGTTTGTCACCGCGCCTAACAAATTTGCGGCGTTGGCAGCGCATGACGATTTTGTTATGGCCAGTGGCGCCCTGCGCACTCTTGCCTGCTCACTCATGAAAATTGCTAACGATGTGCGCTGGCTGGGTTCAGGTCCCCGTTGTGGTTTAGGTGAATTGATCTTGCCGGAAAATGAGCCCGGTTCGTCGATCATGCCAGGTAAAGTAAACCCGACACAATGCGAAGCGATGACCATGGTGTGTGTGCAGGTGATGGGTAACGATGCCGCTATTGGTTTTGCGGGTTCGCAAGGCAATTTTGAACTCAACGTGTTTAAGCCACTGATCATTTTTAATTTCTTGCATTCGTGTGATCTATTGGTTGGTGTCTGTCATAATTTTACGGATTTCTGCGTGGTCGATTTAGTCGCGAATGAAGTGCAAATTAAACATAATGTAGATAATTCATTGATGTTAGTGACAGCATTAGCCCCGGCGATTGGTTATGATAAAGCGGCCAAAATCGCCCATGAAGCGCATGTCCACCATACCAATCTAAAAGAAATGGCGATTAAATTAGGTTACATGACGGCGGCAGAATTTGATGCAGCGATGAAGCCTGAGGAAATGTTAGCGCCAAAGTGATATGACGCTTCGCGTGATACCTGTGAAAGCAGGTATCCAGAAAAATTTTTAAAACTGGATCCCGGCCTACGCTGTGATAACGGATCAGAACAGTCAACTTGAATAAAATAGCGTATACTACCTACTATGACTTCAAACGCCTTCTACCATCGAGCCAAATTTTTAACCAGCGCTGCTAAGGTAAGCCAGCTGCCTGACGATGCCGGTTATGAAGTGGCCTTTGCCGGGCGTTCTAATGCGGGTAAGTCGAGCGTTCTAAATATTCTGACTCAACAAAAAAGCTTGGCACGTACCAGTAAAACGCCCGGACGTACTCAATTACTCAATGTGTTTGCCTTGACTGACGAGCGTCGCTTAGTCGATTTGCCAGGTTATGGTTATGCTAAAGTTGCGAAAGAAACTAAGTTTGATTGGGAAAAAACGCTGGATGCTTATGTGCGCAATCGCACGTGTTTAAAAGGCATTATTTTGGTGATGGATATTCGTCATCCACTTAAAGAGTTTGATCTGATGATGATCAAGTGGTGCGTTAGCGTTGAATTACCGATTCATATTTTGTTAAATAAATGCGACAAATTAAGCACGAATGAATGCAAAAGTACCTTACTACAAGTGCGTAAAGAACTTGATACCTTACCGGGTGCTCACCTGGTTAGCGTGCAATTATTCTCTACCCTCAAAAAAATCGGCCTCGATGAATGCTATGCGGTGCTCGATCAATGGTTAGCCGTTAACTAAATTTAATTCCTCCAATACCCTACACTTAAGATTGCCTTAAGCTCGCAGTATGTCAGAAGATTTGCTGATCGACCCCATGCGCCCATCCTTAATTCTAATTTTCAGTCCGTTGTTAAAGCCGATTAATTAATAGTTGATCTGACATTCATAAATAATTTAAAAAACAATTGACATTGCTTCGCGCAGAATGCATTATTGCATTTTCAGTGAAGTCGTCTTATGGCACGAATATCCCCACTCAAAGTTTTGTTGTGAAGAGTAGGCTAACTCTAAAGAACATAAAAACTTTTTGTGGGGCGTGCCATCCTTTTTGTTGACTGACAATCCGTGTTCACACACCCTTGAATTTATATTGCTCTGTTGCGAGTTCCCCCGAGCGTTCAATGTAGTTCTTGGTGTGTGTGTTTTTTTTATTTAGGCTTATATTATTTAGATGTTAGAATCTGCCATAAATAATTAGGACAGCTTATGACAATAAAAAATATTATTTTCGACGTCGGCAATGTGCTGGTTCGTTGGATCCCGCCTCGGCAGTGGCAGCTGTTTCTCCACAACATGAAGTTGAATTGCGGACTCAGCAAATTTTTAAAGACATGCCTTGGCGAGCGTTGAATCGCGGTGATATTACCGAAGAAGAATTGATCGATGTTTGCCATAAGAATTTTTCAATGACACGTGAGCAGGCGCAGAATCTAATGCAAGCAATTCGTGATTCCTTGATTCCGGTTCCAGGCGGTCAAGAATTGTTACATGATCTACACGCAGCGGGTTACAACGTATATGCTCTCACTGATAACACTCACAATATCTTGGCGTATTTAAAACAGCGTTACGATTTTTGGTCAAAATTTAAAGGGATCGTTAGTTCGGCGGATGTGCGACATTTAAAACCATCTGCACAAATGTATGAAACCTTAATTAATACTTATAAAATCATTCCGGAAGAAAGCGTATTTCTTGATGATCTGGAACACAATATCGCTGGCGCAAAACTGCATGGCATCCATGGTGTTCAGTTTTTTACGGCGGAGCAAGCGAGCGAAGATTTACGTAAGTTATTTCTGGTGATGTGCTAACTCATCCATGCTTTGCTGGATCTGCGGATTTTTCCAGATAAGGTGTTTTGCTGCACCAGATAACATAATGGCTGGTAATAAAGACCTAATCATATCTAATGCGGCTGCTTTTTCTGCTGGCGTAGCGTTACTCGAATCTAAAATGTCAGCATTGGCGATAATCGCCGCAAAGCTGCCTTTACGAATGGTGCCACCTTCATATTGCACAAAACTTTCATTATCTGATAAGATATCCTCGGGGCTAATGGCTTTATTAGTCATATGTTCCTCGCTGTTATTTTATTAAATCTAAGTGTAACCCCAATTGATCGATCGGTCAATTGGGGTTAACGTTGACAACAAGCTCCAATAGGTTGACAATTGTCGCGTTAAAGGTTGACAATCGAGGTGGGAGATGGAAAATAACTTTAGGCAGACTAATACAATCAGAGAATTTATCTTGGCTAAGTTGCCGGAGCATTCACACGATATTGCTAAGTTTACCGCGCAGCGTTTTAACATTACTCGGCAAGCCGTTAATAAACATATCCAACATTTATTGAATCAACAATTGATTTCGAAGAGCGGAGCCACAAAAAATTGTCGGTATACCTTAAAAGAAGCAAGCCATGTTCGTGAAGAGCGATTGCCGCCGCCAATTTCATGGGAAAAGATCTATCCTATT
>SHZH01000073.1 GCA_009692385.1 Gammaproteobacteria bacterium
ATGCCGTTGATGATGGGGTAGCGCTTACCCGATGGGGTCACCAACGCACCAGATTGGATAGTGCCATCGGCAGTGGTGACCGCATCGACCAATTGCAACGGCGCTTTGGTAATGGGTTCGCAGAGATAGTTGAGGAGATTGGGGGTCATGGGTGGTGGCTCCTAAAGGTTAACAATTGGGGTGGGTAAATGCAGACCAAAATCAAGAAATTATTCGAGATTTTAGAATCGTGTAAAAATGGATATTACGCGGAATGGTTACACAATTCCATGCATTCTCAATTTCCGCATCCATCAAACCATCTTTTCTTAGTCGGAATAACTCGTATTTAGGGGTCAAAATACCCCGCACATCCTCGATTTTAAAATGGCGCTTACTGATGAAGTTATATTCAAATATGATAAGTGGCAAATGATGCTTATGAATTCAGCCCCCCCCATCACTTCCGGCTCATAGCCTTCGACGTCCA
The DNA here is from genome assembly GCA_009692385.1 of Gammaproteobacteria bacterium. Lineage (GTDB taxonomy): Bacteria > Pseudomonadota > Gammaproteobacteria > JABDGN01 > JABDGN01 > SHZH01. The sequence goes on from SHZH01000073.1 coordinate 470, forward strand.
TCATCAGTACCGTCGGCATCATCCGGCCCGCGGTGCGTCATGGCATCGCGGCCTGTGGCCAGCCAGCTACGGTCTTGTTCAGGTGCCGTACTGCCAGCGCCGACTATTCCGCACATATATTCGGATTCCGGTGGCCAGGGTCCTGAAGGATCTCGCGGAGATATTGGCTGTAACTGGATTGGCCTTGGCTTGCCAAGGTTTGCTCTAATTGCCCCGCGCTGATCCAGCCTTTGCGGAAAGCGACTTCTTCGAGGTTGGCGATTTGGTAGCCCTGAATCGACTGGATCGATTCAACATAAACTGCCGCTCGGTGCAAAGATTCATGAGTGCCCATGTCCAACCAGGCGCAACCACGCCCCAGCAGTTCCATGTGTAGCTCACCCTGCTGTAAATAGAGCCGGTTCAGATCCGTGATTTCCAACTCGCCACGCTGCGAGGGTTTGAGTGATCTCGCCATTTCGCAAACGCGTTCATCGTAAAAATACAACCCAGGTACGGCATAGTGCGATTTCGGTTGTGACGGTTTTTCCTCAATGGAAAGCACTCGTCGGTTGTCATCAAATTCCACTACACCAAAAGCGGAAGGATTTTTGACCCGATAACCGAACACTGTAGCACCGCAGGTGCGTGCATTCGCCTGCGCTAAGAGTTGAGTGAGATCCTGACCGAAAAGCAGATTATCCCCCAGCACCAATGCTGCTGGCTCACCCGCCAGAAATTGTTGACCAATCAAAAATGCCTGCGCTAAGCCATCCGGGCTAGGTTGAATGGCGTAAGCCAGATTAAGGCCAAACTCCGAACCGTCGCCCAGGATTTTTCCCAGAATGGGCACATCATAGGGTGTAGAAATAATCAAAATTTCGCGGATACCCGTTAGCATCAAAACAGATAACGGATAGTAAATCATCGGTTTATCATATACTGGCAATAGTTGTTTGCAAATCCCCTTAGTAAGTGGGAATAGTCGTGAACCACTACCTCCAGCCAAAACGATACCTTTGCGTTTAATAGTCATTTAATCTATCCGTGAGATTCGAATAAGTCATTGTTGCTTAGCATAAACCGTAGTGCCATCATAATTTCGGCGACTGTAAAAAATACCACCCAAACCTAAAGTATTGACTTTGCAAACATAGCTACCTATCAACTTGTAATCTGTTTTAAGTAACTCAGCCCATTTACCTGAAGTTTTTAATACAGCAGCATTTGACTCGCCAGTCAGCACGATATAGTCGGGTAGTTGACTTTGACTAGATGGTGATTTTAGTAAGGGGGCAAATGCCATGAATCTTTTAGCTTGTGGTTTTAGAAGATAATAATAGTCGTAATCAGCTGCTATAAATTTACCTGCAGGAATTTTATTTAACAAAGTGGAGCGCAAAGGACCTGCATCACGAGCAGCCGAATTAACCAGCCAAATGTCAATAGAACGCATCAAAAACACCGGCGCAGAGACCAGAAATGTCACAGCGACAGCACCATAGACCAACCAGTGGCGATAGCGAAGCTGCCAATTTTCAATTATCATTACTGCCATGATAGCACCAGCAATATAAAGGTAAGGTAAAATCATCGACCGATACGGCCCCACCTCTTTTACAAACAGAGTAAAACAAACAAATGTGGTAAAAATACCGATTAGCAATGGCTCTCTAATTGCACTTTTATAGCTAAATAAAAAGAGCCCGAACAGCAAAGGAAGTAAGACGTAATCCTCCTCCGCTCTAAATAGACTAAACCCTTCATGCTGGCTAATATAAGATGAATTTTGAACAGCACTAACATAGTGCTCAAGACCGCCCAGCGAATGAATCCACATAAGAATTGGTAAAAAAAATAATATGAGTATTAAGGCATACTGAAGCAATATTATTTTAGCGCTTTTCCAAATTATCAAATGTTTAACCGTATAGATTAACAGCAGCACGACAGCACCTAGCAACAAAAATACAGATCTAGGAGTCGTTAAAAAAGCCAGCGACGCAAAGATGCCTGCGAGGCCAATTCGCCAAAGAGAAATTCGTTCACAATTATATATCAAATAAAAACACAATAAAGAAAGCAAAGTCGCTACCATATCCATGCGTCCAACAACAGCAGCACGGTTAATAGATGAATCAAGAATAAATAATACAAAAATTGTGAGCGCCACATTACTGCTCTTCGTGAACTGCAACACCATTACAAGAACAAGTACAGCAATTAAGTAAGTAGCGGCGGCATTACCAGAACGCATTGTCATAGCACTAAATCCAAAAATTTCAATTAAGGATTTTTGTAAATAGAAGTAGGTAGGGCCATAAATCCAGGCACCAATGTCACTTGAATAACTATCAGTGAGCCACACACCAGAATGTTGAAAATTATAGGCAATATCGCTAATTATTGCCTCGTCAAACCAAGCAGGATAGCTTAGACCGGCGTGAATATTAGTTAAAACACTAAGTATGCCAAGCACAACTGCCAATATAGAGATAAACACAGTATATCTAATACAATTCATAGTCGTCTCTTATTTATTAATTTTCACATCACAACTAGCCGGTATTCCGGCTGCCCGTGGCCCGTGCCGTGCCATCTTTTATCCTTATCGTCCCCAAGTTCATCATCATATCAGAGCGACAACTATTCTGACGCAAGGTGGTTCCATTAATTCTATAATTCTACATGCGTAACATGCGCTCCAGTCCAATCGGCGTCCGCCTAATGGGGTGCATTAAAAGCATTTCCCTAGCCAACCCGGAAAACGAAATAGCGAGTAAAGATATACATCAGAGTGGTATAGATAACGGCGGCACCAAGCTGAGCCAAATAAGGGGCTACTGTAAATTTTTCCAAAGCAACGGCTAGTACGGTGAGGTTGCATAAAAATGCAACCATGAAGGCCACTAAATACCGAACGCTTTCGCTAATAAAGTTGCCGTTTGCCATGAAAACAAACCTCTTGGACAAAACAAAGCCAAGAAAAAATCCAACTACGTATCCGGCTACGTTTGAAAGCAAGGGCGACACGCCTAGTGCCATTGTTGAAAATATCGTAATAAAGCCTAAAATCGTATTAAAGAAGCCACTTCCCGCATAACGAGTCACATATCCTAGCTCTCGGCACATGTTAGCTGGCGGCCTACCTTCACTCATGACCGCTCCGCTCAATATTTATTGTCTCTTGGACTATATATAGAGGACGCCCCTTAATCTCTCTGTAGATTTTGCTAATATAGATCCCTAATATTCCAGTAGACAACAATTGAATGCCCCCGAAAAATAGAAAGACCACAATCAGCGAGGTCCAGCCACGAACTGATACTGCTGGGTCTATGATTTTTCCAATAACTAGAACGAGGGCGAGAACAAAGCTAATCGACGTTATAACCAATCCAAACAGGCTAGAAAAATAGAGTGGCCGCTCTGTAAAAGAGGTCAACCCGGTGATCGCAAAATTAATATATTTTTTTAGCGAAAAAGCCGAAACACCCGAATAACGCTTGTCTCTTTCATAAATAACTCCAATTTGTCTAAATCCAACCCATGCGACCAATCCGCGATAGTATCGATTTTCCTCGCGGATTTTTTTCAGCGTTTCGACAACGATCCTGTCGATCAACCGAAAATCACCCGTGTCATTAGGAATCGTAGTTTCACTGAGCCACCCGATAACTCGATAGTATAGCTTTGCGGCAACTTTGAAGAATGGATTAACGCCCTGTCTTTCTGGCCTAACCCCATACACGACCTTATACCCCTTATCCCAATTCGCAATAAAGTTGAGAATGATCTCTGGTGGGTCTTGCAAATCATCATCAATGACAATCGCAATATCTCCACGGCATGCATCAATACCAGCAGTAATGCCAATTTGGTTTCCGAAATTACGTGAAAAGTCAATCACTTTTACTGCATGGTCACTTTTCGAAAGTAACTTCAGCTTGCTGAGCGTACCATCTCTACTGCAGTCATTAACGAAAATGATCTCATGCTCAAATCTGGGAGAAAGCTTTCGCAAAACATTCTTAGTACGGCGATAGAACTCTTCGATGCCATGCTCCTCATTGTAAGTAGGCACAATGATTGAAATGAGTGAAGGTCCATTTTTTAAATAGGAAAAATATTTCCTGAGCCCGGTTTGGATATATGTATCAGAAAAATTAATACATAGCTCGTCAAGGATCGGCTGGATAGACGTGACGTTTGGAGCCTGAATCGAATCTCGATCCACTAAGGTATATTGAGCAGTCGTACCAAAGAAGCGCTCAATCTCTTGAACCAACTGAAGGACGGTGGTTTGACAGGTGCTAGCGACATCAACCGTGCTGTTTTTAAGCAAGTTTTTTGTCAGAATTAATGTCACCACAGCATGGACATCATCAATATCAATGAGGTTTCTCTGTGCATTTTTCCAAAGATCAAATCGCCTCTCATTGATGATTGCATCAACAAGTGTATTGACCAAGCTAGACTTGGTATCAGAAATAGCTAGCAATTGCGGCAAGCGAACTATCAGAAAGTTTTCCGCTGATGCTCTAATAAATTCCTCCATTCGAATTTTGTGCTGCACATATTCGGTCTTTTGCGCTTCTTCATCAACGATGCTACATGAACTGAAGTATATAAATCTACATTTCGGATGCGTTTGCAGTGCTTTCACCAAAGACACTTCCTCAGCACGAATCACCTTACTATCACAAATAGATGAGTGGTTAATATCTCCCACGTAAAGTAGGTACTTGGTTTGTAGTTCAAATTCACTAAATCGATCTGCAATTGCTCCGCTGCCAATAAGCATTTGTTTCTCCTATAATACCACTGCTAATTTAGCATTTTTTCACTACCGCCAGGATCGAAACCCCGAACGGAAGGTTGAAAAATCTAAGCATATATTTTTCAACTCCAAAAATCTTTTTCAAGATGAAATTCATAGGTTGACTCGGCATGTCGACGTCTGAGGAACCATCTCGATTGAAAATATTATTCAGTACCCGTACAACATACACAATCGGAAACAACAGTGTGTTGTAGTAAGAAATTTTCTCAATAGTGAAACCAGCCTGCAATAGTTTTTCTTTCAATTCACTCAGCGTGTAACGGCGTTTGTGCTCATTAATTTCATCGAAAGCTGACCAAAGAAACATATAGGCGGGCACAGTTATGATCGCCTTACCACCAGAACACAACCGGGCGCGTAATGCTATCAGTGACTTAATATCTTCTTCGACGTGTTCGACCACATCTAATGCAGTAATCAAATTAAAGAAATTCTCTTGATACGGCACCTCATCAGGCAATGCCCCCTTCATTACCTGGCCTTTGAATATTTCCTTGCTAAATCCAATGGCCTCATCAGATATATCCATGCCATAGGTCTGCCCTAATTCCCCTAAGGCATTCAGCATAAGGCCGCTTCCACATCCAATATCCAATATCTTTGATTCTTTATTTATTGGAACAAGTCTTGTGATGAGGCTTAATACAATTTTTTTCTTAGTGATAAACCACCAGTGCTCATTTTGAATTTTGAAGAAAATACGATACATTTCAATGTTCATTTTTTAAACCCCTTTAGGCAAACGGAAGTTTCTTCAAAAAAATTCGACTAGCACTATTGATAAAACCAATATAGTTAATCGTCCCTGAAATATTCATTTTCACCCCACAACGAACCGGTATTCCAGCTACCCGTGGTGATGGTGTAATATTTCCATCCATTTTCCGATTCGCGCACACGCTTGGATGGGTAATCCTCCCAGGAATTAGCGTGGATTAGAAGTAGAATTTTCTCACTCAGCAATGTAGGAGGTTTTACATGAGGCAATCCCGTTTTTCAGACAGTCAGATCATTGCCGTACTCAAGCAAGCCGATGGCGCCCCCCCTTAAACCAATAAAATTCCCGGATCTTCTCAATTACTTTCGCCACATCGTCATCACTCATTCTGGGGTGAATCGGAATACTCAGAGCATCTTTGTTTAATTGTTCGCAATTGGGCAGACGCACATCCGTCTGCCCGTACAGCGGATTCAAATGCAAGGGGTGATAGCGTAGCGTGGTGTAGATCTGGTTACTTAAAAGGTAATGCGCCAGTTCATCGCGGCGGGGTACACGAATGCAATAGGTGAAGTAGGAGTGTCGGTCTCCCTCTGGCGCATCCGGTGGCGTGATGAGTTCTGGAACTTGAGCAAGTTCGCGTTGGTAGGTTTCCCAGATTTCCCGGCGGCGCGCCTGTAGGGCGTCAATGCGATCGAGTTGTGCCA
>SHZH01000074.1 GCA_009692385.1 Gammaproteobacteria bacterium
ATACTCAAGGACGCGAATATTACGGTCAGCATGAGCCGCAAAGGCAACTGTTGGGACAATGCGGTCATGGAACGATTCTTTGGCAGCTTGAAGTCAGAACGAACGGATGGGAGAATTTACGTCACGCGCGAAGCGGCGAAAGCAGATGTGATTGACTACATTGAAATGTTTTATAATAGTAAACGATTGCATTCAACACTGGGGTATCTCAGTCCGATGCAATTTGAAAACCAATTTCTCTTTAACAAGGTGTCCGTTTTTACTTGACCAGAACAGTTGCGGCTACGTGCACTAGGAAAGACATATTCACCATTGCTAGTTAGGGGATGAAGTTCACGCAATATAGCAACGGCTTGTGTGGCGAGGGGTACGACGTGATCGGTATTCATCTGTAGCACGTAAAAATTCGGCGACTTTTTCCGGTTCCGTAATGGCGGCAAAATGCGAGCCTTTAACAGGTGATAGAGCACCTTTTAGGTCAGCACATGGATCACGTTCAGCGCGATCACTTTCCACGGTTTGAATTTACTAGTGTGTATACTTTTGCCTTGATTATGTTCTTGTAATCGCTGTTTGATATTTTTGGTGGAACCGATGTATCGTTGTGTCGGATAGTTTTTACTTTGGAGTAGATAAACGTACATAGTCAATAAATCAATAAAAATTTATTATTGCATGATTTTGAATATTGGGGAAGGGGGTATGTTTATGTCCTTTCTGCGTCGCGAGTACGCTATGCACAAGGCTTCATGCTTCGCTAAATCCACTCATGGCTTGCCATGCGTAGCTTTAGCGAAGCATGGAGGCGGCGGGGATCGAACCCGCGTCCGCAAACTCTCTACCTTCAGCTCTACATGTTTAGTGTTGTCATTATTTTAGCAGGTTGCCACCCGACAGACAGGGTAAAACAACGCGCGGTTTCGTTAAATTTTAGGATTGATGTTACGAACACACATCAACTCGATCTTGTAAATATGACCAACCAAATCCATCGCTACAAGCATCAATGGTGGCTGGGAGCCGGCTAGGTATTAAGTAGCCTTTTCAGTTACTTTTAGTGCTATTAAGCGGCTAAAGCGTAGCTGTTATCGTCGTAACGAGCATCGTTGCTAGATTTATTTGCAACTATAAGTTTGTAGTGACGTTTTACGAGGATACTACGACCTCGACATGCACCTTGGGCTTCAATATCCGCGTCGAAACCAATGTCGCCCCCATAAGAGAACGGTCATTCTAGCATAGTTTGCTTTAGAAAAACTTATGTTTTGTAACCATTATCCTGATTTTTCGCTTGTATATTTAGCAGAAAAAATCAATTCTAGGTAAAGTATTGATCATTAGTTAAAATAGGGGGGTGTATTTATATGGAATGGTTATGAACTTAAATTTTTTAGATTTCGAACAACCGATTGCCGAACTGGATGCGCAGATCAAAGAGCTGCAACAGGTGGGTCTTGAGGAAAAACGCGACTTAAGCAAGGACATTGCTAAACTCGACAAAAAACGACAAAAGTTAATTCAAACGATTTTTGCTGATCTAACGCCGTGGCAAGTGGTGCGTGTAGCGCGTCATCCCCAGCGTCCGCATACCGTCGATTACTTGAGTAGCTTGTTTACCGAATTTGATGAACTGCATGGTGATCGAATGTTTGGTGATGACGGTGCCATTATGGGTGGCTTGGCGCGGTTTAATGGTGAGCCGGTGATGGTGATTGGCCAAGAAAAAGGTCGTACCACGAAAGAAAAAGTGCATCATAATTTTGGCTTACCGCGGCCTGAAGGCTATCGTAAAGCGCTACGTTTAATGCGCTTAGCCGAGCATTTTGCAATTCCAATTATTACCTTTATTGATACCCAAGGGGCTTATCCAGGGATTGATGCCGAAGAGCGCGGGCAAAGTGAAGCCATTGCGCGGAATATCTTTGTGATGTCGACCCTTAAAACGCCGATCATTTGTATCGTAATTGGTGAAGGTGGCTCCGGTGGCGCCTTAGCGTTGGGTGTGGGTGATCGCGTGATCATGATGCAATACACGATCTATTCAGTTATTTCACCCGAAGGGTGTGCCACGATTTTATGGCGCAGCGCAGAACGCGCCCCGGAAGCGGCTGAAAATTTAAAATTAACAGCGCAAGACGCCAAACGTTTTAAATTGATTGATGAAGTATTAGCTGAACCCGCAGGGGGCGCGCACCGTGATTTTGCGGCAGCGAGTGAAGGAGTGCGTGAAGTGATTGCCCGCAATCTGGCTGAATTGCAAGCTGAGAAAATTGATATTTTGCTTAAAAAACGCTACGAACGTATGATGCGTTTTGGTCTTGATAGTCACGCGAATAGTCAGGGTAAATGAACTATGACGCGTATTCCAAATTAATCCTCGCCTACAGCGGCGGTCTCGATTCACATGTCTTATTACATCAATTAGTACAACATCCAATAATCCATAAAAAATTACAAGTAGTGCATATTAATCACGGATTAAGTCCAAATGCGGATCACTGGCAGGAACATTGTGCGATGGTCTGTGCCGAGTTAAAGATCCCCTTTGCTGGCATTAAAATCACGATCGAAATCAAGCCAGGGGATAGCCTCGAAGCCGTTGCGCGTGAGCAACGTTATGCTGAATTAGCTAAATTTGTTGATGAAAACACCGCATTACTCACAGCACAGCATCAAGATGATCAAGCCGAAACACTATTATTACAACTTTTTCGCGGTGCCGGAGTGAAAGGTTTAGCGGCAATGCCGGAGCAAAAAACATTTGCTAAGGGTGTCCAGTTACGACCATTATTAAATACCACCCGGGCTGAATTATCAGCGTACGCGCAACAGTATGATTTACAATGGATTGAAGACGAGAGCAATCAAAATCAAAAATTTAATCGCAATTATTTGCGACAAACTATTATGCCATTGTTAAAAAAACGTTGGCCAAGTGTTACTTCAACCTTAGCACGAAGTGGTCAGCATTGTGCTGAAGCAGCAGAGTTATTAACTGAATTAGCAATAATTGATTATCAACACTGTCAGGGTACGCAATTAAATTGTTTAAATATAATTGCTTTGCAGAAATTATCGCGTGCTCGAAAAATAAATACCTTACGTTACTGGTTACAATTGAATAATGTGCGTTCACCTAACAGTAAACATTTACAAAAAATAATAGATGAAGTTGTTGCCGCAAAGCCTGGAGCAACTCCGCTGTTGCGTTGGGAAAATATTGCCCTTCGTCGGATAGATGCTACACTTGATCTAGCAAAGGATATTTAACGTGTTACCATTATTGCGCTACTATTATTTAAAATATTTATTTCCCTATGATCCCTTGGACTCATGGTTTCGGCATTCCCTTAAGGCCTGCTTGGCGTGCCTGATCGCCGGTTCAATTAGTCTTTATCTTATGGATCCGATGACGGCATGGGTTTTTGTGCCGGTGCTGATTTTTATGTTTATTATTGATGTGGATCAGCCACTAAAAAAACGAATTATACTATTAATTTGCGCGGCGTTAGCCAGTGTTTTAGGTGCGCTCATCATGGCGCTGTGTTCATTTTCTTTATGGCTGCAGTATGGCGTATTTTTAATGATCGTGTTTGCTGGAGCGTATGCGAGTCATTATGGCGTAGATCAAACGACAATAGGCTTAACGGGGATTTTATTTTCTATGCTTGGCTTTTCAAATCATTTGCAGCTGACGCAAATACCGCAATTGCTTGTGTTTTCATTCTTAGGATTCGCCGTTTGCTTTATTGTCTTAGTTTTTATTTGGCCAGAACCATTGAATAAACAGATCAGGCGTAATCTCGATGTCGGTATCTTCATCCTAACGCGTTACATCTGTATCGTGCTCAGTGACGTGGTGCGGGGTAGCGAAAATGGCGTTGAATGCAATGCTCGGGAAAAGCAATTGCTAAATTTGCAGATCCAGCTGAATAGGTTGGTTAAGCTGGAGCAGAGCCATAACACTTTTTTACCGAGCTTAAAGCAATTTAATGTATTAATACAAAAAACGATTTTAGTTGAGAATAGTCTACAGGGTTTAACGGAACGAGTTCTCTTGGTTGGGCCGTTACCACGGCTACAAATTATTTTGGATCTGTTAAAACCATTATTAGTACATTTACGTAAGCAGCCTACGAAGCCAATTAACATTGCCGAGCTTGAAAATCAGATAAAATTATTTTCCGAGGAGGCGAGTTGTGCGCAAGATCAAGCACATAAATATTTACCGCTCATGCCACGCGATTACTTACAATGGAGTGTGATCAGTTACGTTTTATATCAATTCTTGCAACAACTTGAAGTTTTTAGTAAATGCTATCAGGAGTTGAACTGATGCTAAAGCTCAATCACCTCAAAATTAATTCTAGGCTGCATTATCCTATTCGCGCCTTGATCGCTCTAGCAATTGGCCTCGCGATTTATCAAGCGTTGCACGAAAATTTTAGTTCGTGGATTTTAGTCAGTATTATTATGTTGTTGCAAACGACGACCGGCGCTACGTTCAAACGAGCCAGCTTCCGCGTGTTTGGTACGCTTATGGGAGTGTTGATCGGCATGTTGATTGTGATCATTATTCCCTATAATAAACCGCTTTATTTTGCGATCGTATTAGTCGATTTGTTTTTATTGTACTATTGGCTGCGGATCTCTTACGCTATCACGATGCTATTTTCTGGATTAGGCTTGATCGTTTTACTAACCATATTTTATGCCGGCGGTGCGCCTGAGCGAGCATGGGAATTTGCCGTGGCACGGGTGTTGGATACCATTATTGGTGCCATCATCGTGATTATTGTGGGTTATTTCTTCTGGCCATTACGCACTAAAAGGCGAGTGCAGCAAGAAGTTAAGCAGACGATCATCGTGTATCAAACGGCAGTGGAGAAGTGCATGAGTGGATTCATTGCGCCTTATTGCACCGAAGGTAATGATCTGGCCTTAGAAGCGTTCTATCAAAAAATAAAATTACTGACAATACAAGCCGATGACGCGAGCCAAGAGCCGGGTGAGCTGCTTCCCAAAATTGATGTGCTGCAATCAGTCATTTCAGTTTTATTTCGAGCCTATAACCATTGTGTAGCATTGCAAGCGTGTGCGCCACTGGATGAACAAGATAAAGAATTTATGATGCGATTTGGCGCACCTCTGCAAAACATGATGTCCAGTGTACAAGCTTTATTTGCGGAGTTCACTCAAGTTTTACCGAAGGCCAATAGTCAAACGCGATTAATGACACCCACTGACATACAAGAAAATCTCTTTCAAATTATCAGTGAAATTTATGCGATTGAGACACGCGAAAAAGCATTTATTGTTACCCATCCCAGCGGGATCAAGTTAAGCATTTTATTTATGAATTTACGCAGTATATGTATTGATCTACAATATGTTTTTGCGGCGTTAAAACAATTGAAAAAGATTTAAAGAGTACATTATGAGCGCTACCATAACGTTATTAAATCAAGCATTGGCTGATTATCTAATTGATGTTTCAGTACGCCCCAATTCGATTTTGGAGGCGCATAATCAGGCCACTCAAGAATTAATTAGTATTCCGATGCAATCCTCACCGGAGGCGTTAAATTTTTTAGCTTGGTTGGTTGGTTTGCTAGAGGCTAAAAATATTTTAGAGCTGGGTACCTTCACAGGCATGAGTGCGCTAGCGATGGCGCAGCAATTGCCTGAAGAGGGGCGTATTATTTGTTGTGATAAAAGCGAGGAGTTTACGAAAATTGCGTATCCGTTTTGGCAGCAAGCTGGTGTTGAGCATAAAATTGATTTGCGTTTAGAGGATGCTCTGAAAAGCGTGAAAGCTCTCGTTGCCGATCCGGCCTATCACAATCATTTTGATTTGATTTTTATTGATGCTGATAAGAGAAATTATGAAAATTATTATGAGTTGTGTTTATCATTAGTGCGTGTTGGCGGAGTGATCGCGATTGATAATGTATTATGGGGTGGTGCCGTGCTGGATACGCACGATAATAGTATGTCCACCAGCACCATTCGCAATTTAAATCGCAAAATTTATCAAGACAAACGCGTTGCCATCACACTATTGCCGATCGGTGATGGCTTAACCTTAGCCCGGAAACTCCCACCATAGTATTTCAGCCCTTAATACTACGCTGAAAGTTTAGTTTTTATCCTTGTTTGAACGCCCGCCTGATCGCTTCGATGAGACGCACCTTGTATTGAATGCCGGGTGGTGGAAAGTTATAAATATACGTTGCTCCGGGAGCATAGTCGGCGACACGATATCTAAGCGCATATCCGATAACGCGATCGATAGCATAAGAACGATTTTGTATTATTGCGCTAGCCACTTGCTCTGCAACGCGTGCTGTAATGGCTGCTGCTGCGCTAGGGCTGATGAGAGCCGAGCCAACGCCAGCATTCGCATTGACATTATTGAACACTTGAGTCATGTGGTACGTTACCATAGACGCCCCCTGTAGCATAGCGTCGGCACGACGGCGATCGGGCAGAGTTATACGGATACGAGTTGAAATGGTGCTCGGTACGGTCGTAGTAGCCGTAGTAGGTACCACGCTAAACGTTAGCGATGAGCTACTAGTTGTTCTAGTTGTGCTAGTTGTGCTAGTTGTGCTAGTTGTGCTAGTTGTGCTAGGTGTAGCGGTGCTAGTTGTGCTAGTTGGAGCCAATGTTGGGGATGATAGAATAGGCGTT
>SHZH01000075.1 GCA_009692385.1 Gammaproteobacteria bacterium
CTGATCGTACGCTTTCGTTTCACCACCAAATTTCGCTGCCATGACTTTCGTTAAAGCCGCCGTCAACGTCGTTTTACCATGATCCACGTGACCAATCGTCCCTACGTTTAAATGCGGTTTCTTTCGTTCGAATTTTGCCTTTGCCATAATTAATTACTCCTAATTAAAATTAATCAACACCTACTATCTATCCTGCCAAATCGTCCGTCTTCACTACGTTACGACGCGACAGTCTTCGCATCAAACTGGCTTGCCGAGTCGTAGCACCTTTAGGTGCGAAGACTGGAGCCCACAACCGGAGTCGAACCGGTGACCTCTTCCTTACCATGGAAGTGCTCTACCGACTGAGCTATGTGGGCCGCTCTTACGAACTTTGGAGCGGGCGATGGGAATCGAACCCACACAATCAGCTTGGAAGGCTGAAGTTCTACCATTGAACTACGCCCGCATATTCCCATTTGTTCTGGTGGAGGGGGAAGGATTCGAACCTTCGAAGGCAGAGCCGGCAGATTTACAGTCTGCTCCCTTTGACCACTCGGGTACCCCTCCAAACTCGCAAAATTCTTTAAAAATCATAGTTTTCAGCGTTTTTTAAAAAACTCTACCCACGTTCTGGATGCAAAAGAGCCGCGTATTGTCCTAAACGTAGGGTCTAATGTCAATAGATATATTTAAAGATACCCTTATTTGATGTTCAACTTACAATTAAGCCGCAAACCCTTGGGAGATAAACAGGTCAGCGTCAAATGAGGGCTGCGGCACAGACTACTAAACACCCTAGTTCAGTAGCCATCACCCACAAAACCTAAATTCTTCAATCTTTAAGAGTTTATAAAATAAGCAGGGATACATATTATGTTATCTAAAGATAACATATCAATTCGTTTTTAAATTATTTGTGGGTTTTGTGTATTATTTCTCAAGTTAGCTATAAAATAGCTTTGTATAATTATTGATGGCGTTACCCGATGGAAAAAAAAAACCTGTTATATGTTGAAGGTCTATAAATGAGCACTATAATTCAGAATTTGAAAAAAGCACGTGAAGCAAAGCAATTTTCAGAAACAGACTTAAGTGGTATTTTAAAACTACTGCAAGATCATATTTCAAATTATGATGTAAGCCAAACACCACGCTGGCAACCTGATGAGGAAAATGATGGACAAGCCTCACCATTGCATGGATGGCGAGATGATCAAATTGTACTTTGCGCAACTAGTAAGAATGGGATGAATGGATAAACTATGAAATTAGATATTTATCAAGTCGATGCGTTCGCAACTCAAGTATTTCAAGGAAATCCGGCGGCGATCTGCCCGCTTGGATCATGGTTACCTGATGTGACGATGCAAAATATTGCCAAAGAAAATAATTTGGCTGAAACCGCTTTCTTTGTACCCTTGCAAGACAACACTTTTCACCTACGCTGGTTTACTCCCGATCGCGAAGTCGATCTGTGCGGCCATGCCACACTAGCAACTGCATTTACGCTCTTTAATTGCTTAAATTTTAAAGGCGAAAAAATTACATTTGATACGCTCAGTGGCCCACTGCACATTACACGTAAAGAAAAATTATTAACGATGGATTTTCCACTGCGTGAAGCAACTCCGTGCGCTAATTTTCCCGACCTCGACAAAATTTTAAATATGAACGTTGAAGCGACTTTACAATGTGGCAAAAAATATGTCGTGGTCGTAAACGATCCGCTCGCGCTTAAAAATCTAAAACCCGATTTTGCCGCGCTCAGTCGCTACGATGTTGAAGCACTGATCTTAACCGCTAAAGATACTCAATATGATTTTGTCTCACGCTATTTAAAACCACATGCTACGCTAAAAGAAGATCCCGTCACCGGCAGTGCGCATTGCATCCTCGCACCCTACTGGGGATCGCGTCTTCACAAGACATCGTTTCATGCTTATCAGGCATCGCCGCGTGGTGGTGAAATGTGGTGTGATATCAAAAATGACCGCGTATTTATAAGCGGCCATGCAGTGCTCTATCTGAAAGGTGAAATTTTAGCGTAATGCACCGACACTCGCATCACGATGAATTGTCCCTGCTGCATGCGCCTTCATCACTTTTTCGCGGATCACATCATAATGAGTTATTAACTCATTATAAACGTAGTCTCGTCCAATCTCTTCACGGGATATTTTAGCATTAAGAACAGCGATAAAAGTTTTGTAATTAAAAGCTGTTGGATCCAGTCCGTAACGATATTGTAACATTTCGCTGAGGTTACGAACGGCATGATTATACGCCTCTATTAAACCAATAATTTTTTCTAAGAGTAAACTGATCTGCTGATTATAAAAATCTCGTAATGCTTGATTTTTTATTTGTTTACTTGATTTTTGACTGCCACAGTACGAACCCATTTTACGCAACAGAGATGCGGTTGGGATCGCTTTTGAAAAAGTAGTGGTAATGGCAGAAGCCGTTTGTGCAATATATTTAAAGATCGTAGCACCCGTTGATGTTCCCAATAATTTTTCAATTTGACTGCCCGTATAGTAAACACCCGATGTTGCAGCCGCACCGGACCATGCTAAGCCTACATAATCAATCACTTGATAGGAAGCCAGTGGATTATAACGGCTATTAGATGTTTGCTTTTTGTTGGTCGCCATCAGCACATTGGTTTGAAAGGTCGCTAAGAATCGTTGGGTCCAATCATCAGTAATACCTTTGTTCAGCGAATAAGCCCCTAGTGAACCTATGCCGCCGATAATATAACTTAACACCGCGCCCAAAGGCTGCAAAAATGACAACGAAGCGATACCACCAATGTTCGAACTGATCGCTAAGGCGGATAAAGACACGGAAAACACCATCAGCCCTCGTTCGGCCCAAGGATGTTCACCGGGTAATAATACGCGAAAATAAAACGGATCATCCAAAGCGTCATTAGGCGTTTTAGGTAATAACTGTTGTGCTTCAACATCAAAATCATCAGAGTGAGTAGGAGAGTTAGAATTCACTTCGCTATCATTCATTATCGTAACTACAGTACGCTCACCATTGCTCTGAATGGGTTCATGAAGCTTAGCTTGCAACCGCCTCATTTGCGTTTCAATACTTTTCAATACACTGGCTATTTCTCGAGTAGAAAGCATGCTTGCTAATTCTTTCTTGATCGCCTGCCTTAATTCACTACGAAAGGTACCCATTGGATCATCTTTTTCATGTTCCAGTGCCAATTCTTCAAACTGTTTTAATGCGGCTGATACGATCTCCGCATCCGCATGGAACACGGGCACTTCGCAACGCTCCCTGAACACTCGACGAATATCATTCGTTATTGTGTCCATTTTGTCGTAACCAATCGAAAAATTGGTAAACCATAACGCCGCCAATAAAAATTCTTTCAATCCCTCATAGTCAAATGTGCTAGGAAATGCATCCATCACCATGCCCAAATTAGCGGATCCATAACCAACACCCAAGATCAGTTTGACTGCATATTCCCATAAGGCGGTTTTCGATCGAGATTCAATTTTAGGAAATTTATGCGTAATAGCCGATTCAAATTCAATTTGATAGGGTTGAAGCTGTGGCGGCAGCACAGAACGTGCTCGCCACAACATGACACCCTCCCTACTCACTTTTTCCGCACTGTCATAATAAAAACACACCGATGGCAAAGCCGCAAAAACAGAAACAAGCTGGCTTGGCACCAGAGAAACGTTATATTGAGCCATAAAACTTTGGGTACCTGCATAATTTTTTAACGCAGCAGCGAAACCGAATACAGCGGAAACACCTTTCAAAATGTTGGCATGAGAGGGAGTTAATTTAGCGCTGTTGGATCCAACGGGGATCTGCGCAATGGTTCCTCGCGCGCCCTTTGTATTTTCATACAATAAAACGGCTTCTTTAAGTGGGATCCAAGCGTCACCATTGAATATCAAAAAGTTGTGATAATTAATCAGTTTTCCTCGTTCAAAAATAATAGCTAACTCAGAAGAACCTTCACCCAATGGATAAATTTTTGCCTGTGCAGATAATCGTTCAGGGGTTTCAATTTCTGTACAGATCCAAGCAGAAATTTTCTGTACTAATGCTCCATCTTCAAAAGTTTCTTGCAAGTGAGTCACCTGCGAAGAGGGTGAGGTTATATCGATGACATAGATATATGGCATAAAATCAATCTTATTATTATTATTATTATTACTGTTTAGTCACTGTGTGAGTCGATCAGTTTCTCTATAGAATCCTTAGGGTCAGAATATACAGGGTTACGAGCAAGGTATCAACTATGAGTTTTTTTTTGTTCTATGTGGAATAGTGTGGGTAATCAAACTTCAATTTTCCACATAAAAAATATGACACATTCTCCGCCATCCCATTTATATCATATCGATTCATTGTTTCTGCGAGGAGGCTAAAGCGGGAATGGCTGCTTTAAAGTCGCTTTCTTTGCACCACTCACAACCTAATATTGTAATATGCTGACATCACTAATGCACCCACTGCTAATATTAAAAACCCCATACTGATGATCTGCCAACTGCCCGCTGCAGTGCCTGAATTTCTCCATTCACCTTGACGCCATCCCCAAAAGTTTGAAGTCAAAATAATGCTGATCATAAAGATTGGCCACACAATCACGCTACCTAGATCACCTAATGAGATAGCTGCTTTACTAAACACAATTAAGCTGACGAACGATAACACCGCCATACCAAGAATCAGCTCTAAGCTCGATGCTGTACCTTTTTTGAAATCTTGCCAAAACTTTTCGCGAACATTTTTAATCAGGAAATAAATGAAGAACGGTATGAAGGCACCATTGAAAATAGGGATCCACGCCAACATTGCTGCAGCGAGTGGCGATACACCTAGATGAGCTGCTAACGTGTTTACAGCTGGTAGCGTATAAGAATAAGCTGAACCTTGTGCTGCACAAAATACCCCCGACAACACACCGAGTAAAACACCTAATCCACTTTTACCTTGAACAATATCTGGATTCGTGAGCGCATGTTTAGCGCGCTGGGTAGACGCAATACCTGCAGCAATTAAACCGATTAAGAAAATAAACATTCCAATAAGTTCCCACATACCAGAGGACGTTACTAACTTGCTGGCATTAAGCAATACTAGGGGCAGTAACGAACCGATGATGGTGCCACCCGCAATATTTAGCAAAAAAGAAACACCGATGCCAACGTAGCGCAGACTGTAAGTATATACCAACATGCCGCAACCATAAATTAAACCCGCACTGATAGTAATGATAAGAAACGAGGCCGGCAATCCAGCAAATAATTTTAATATATCATTCGGACTTAAGATCCAAACGGCAACCCAAGGTAAGATTAAGAACATAAAAATTGAAAATATGAGCCAAATGGTATCCGAAGATAAATGGATCATGCGGATCGGGGCTGGGTAAGAGCCATTCATAACCCCAGCAAGTAAAGCTAAAATAATAGCGGTTAAAATTAACATATCGGATCTCCCTATTAATATATTTACCCCAGTATAGACTATCGGAAAGAATTAAGCATCTAATGTATGCATTAATCTTTCTGTCTTAATATTTCCTTAAGGTTAGGTGGATAAAATAGGGGCACTAGAACAATAATGAACACCCAAAAATAATGACGTCCTGCGTTAATTTAATTTAGGAGCCGCTTCCCCAAGTTGCTCCTATTTTTTTCTGCTACTAATTCCTATATTCTAAAGGTAAATTTAAAATCGACTACTCGCCATCGCTTTGCTACGTCACGGCGCTTCGCACTATGCGTGGCGCACATAAAAAAACCCGATGTTTATTCAACATCGGGTTTCGGGATTAAAATGCCTGGGGATGTCCTACTTTCGCATGAATAAATCCACACTATCATCGGCGCTGAGTGGTTTCACTTCTGAGTTCGAAATGGAATCAGGTGGGGCACACTCGCTATTGCCCCCGGGCAAAACGGTAAACTCTGCTCACTTGCAATTTCGGCGGTGTTGCACTTCGGATACTCGCTGCTCATGTATTATTCATACACTCCGCGGCTCGTACCTCGTGCGCCTACCCAAAATTGCAATTGATTTGAGTTATTTAAACTTTTTACAATATTGGTAAAACTGATGCTAATTTTTTTGAGTTGCAAGACCATTTAAAATTATATGATCAAGCCTCACGATCAATTAGTATTGGTTAGCTCAACGCCTCACAGCGCTTACACACCCAACCTATCAACGTCGTAGTCTTCGACGGATCTTGAGGAACCTTAAAGGTTCGGGAGATCTTATCTTGAGGTGGGTTTCCCGCTTAGATGCTTTCAGCGGTTATCCCGTCCATACATAGCTACCCAGCAATGCCACTGGCGTGACAACTGGAACACCAGAAGTATGTCCACTCCGGTCCTCTCGTACTAGGAGTAGCTCCTCTCAAATCTCCAACGCCCACGGTAGATAGGGACCGAACTGTCTCACGACGTTCTGAACCCAGCTCGCGTACCACTTTAAATGGCGAACAGCCATACCCTTGGGACCTGCTTCAGCCCCAGGATGTGATGAGCCGACATCGAGGTGCCAAACACCGCCGTCGATATGAACTCT
>SHZH01000076.1 GCA_009692385.1 Gammaproteobacteria bacterium
TGTAACTTCAAGCGTTACTGGGGTGCCAAAAGGATTTCCAGTTAATACTGCGAATGCCTGCGCAAATGTAACCTTAGCTCCCCAAGGCTCATGTGTATTGGCATCTGCTTCTGCGTACCTTGTATCCTCTGATTCACCTGCAGCTTGGTCCGTGCTAATTAATGATGGTTTTGAAAGTTTTTCTAAAACGATTAGCTATCCTGTTTCTTCTGGGGTAGATGCAGTTATCTCAGCACTACCCAAAAATATGTCGATAGGTGAATCAGCACCGATCCATATTAGCGTAGTTAATCATGGTGATACTGCGTTGAAAGGATTTAGTGTAAATTTGCCTAATATTGAAGGGCTCACTTACAATCAGAATACGTGTTCATCCATCTCTATTCTCGGGGCGGATCAAAGTTGTGCTGTTTCTGCTACGTTTGCGCCAGTTGTTGGTTCTGTGGGTGCAGTGAGTATTACTGCTACGGTTGAATATAATGGTGGTGCTACAATCAGGTTAGAAACTGATACTAATATTAGCGCGGTTTCAGTAAAGGGATCGGTTGATCCTGAAACGGCAAATGTGAGTATTGAGTCACAGGATGCTTTTACGTATACATTTGCAAATACTAGTCCGGATCAAGCTGCGACTGAAGTTAAAATTGCCTTGCCAAATGAGCCAGGTCTCACCCAAACCAGTAGTAGTTGCGGAACCACAATTCCAGCTGAAAGATCATGTACGGTCGAAATGGTCTATACGCCGCCCGTAGGAACCCAGGGTTTGCATACTTTTGCCGCTACGTTAACGTATGCTGAAGGGGATGCCGTTCAAGTTACGCACAATGCCATGGTATCTACTATTCCCGTCAACGGAACAGTAAATCCAAAAACGAGCAATGTTTCAATTGGTTCTAAGGATATATTTACGTATACTTTTTCTAATATGAGCGATACCACAAGTGCAACGGCTGTCCACGTAAGATTGCCCGCAGAGCCAGGTTTAACTTTTGAGGATGCGGCTAAATGTGAAGGAAGCATTAAACCGGGGCAGCATTGTAGTATTGTTGCAACGTATATACCTCCCGTAGGTAGTGTCGGCACACATATTTTTAGGACTATTTTAAGCTATGCTGAAGGTGGCGATGTTGTACTAAAACACACTACAGCCGTGTCGGCGGTTCCGGTGAATGGCACAGTGACCCCTGCTAGTGCGAATGTATCGATTGGAGAGACGGATCAGTTTACCTATGTATTTGCTAATCGAGGCACGGTTGCGGCAACGGGCGTAAACATTGTTATTCCAGCTGAGCCAGGATTAACAATCACAAATTATTGCGGTGCTTCGATTGCCGCTGGTGCTAATTGTGTCGTTAAGGGAGCTTATAAACCGCCAGTAGGTAGTGTCGGCACCCATGTATTTATGCTTGCTTTAAGCTATGACCAAGGTGGTGATCTCGAGTTAGCGCATACTGCAACCGTGTCAGCGGTTCCAGTGAACGGTATTGTTACCGCTGATTCGAATCTATCGATTGGACAGACGGATCAGTTTACCTATGTATTTACTAATCGAGGCACGGTTGCGGCAACGGGTGTAAAGTTTGTTATTCCAGCTGAGCCAGGATTAACAATCACAAATTATTGCGGTACTTCGATTGCCGCTGGTGATACGTGTGGCGTTTGGGGACGTTATACTCCGCCGATAGATGCTCAAGGCACCCATGTATTTATGCTTGCTTTAAGCTATGACCAAGGTGGCGATATCGAGTTAGCGCACACTGAAACCGTGTCGGCGGTTCCGGTGAACGGCACAGTTAACATTGTTAATACGAATTTATCGATTGGACAGACGGATCAGTTTACCTACACATTTGCTAATCAAGGCACGGTTGCGGCAACGGGTGTAAAGTTTGTTATTCCAGCTGAGCCAGGATTAACAATCACAAATTATTGCGGTGCTTCGATTGCCGCTGGTACTAATTGTGTCGTTAAGGGAGCTTATAAACCGCCAGTAGGTAGTGTCGGCACCCATGTATTTATGCTTGCTTTAAGCTATGACCAAGGTGGTGATATCGAGTTAGCGCATACTGCAACCGTGTCAGCGGTTCCAGTGAACGGCACGCTTATCCCTCCACTTCGATTTAGGTAGTCAAGGCACACATGTATTTAGGAAATTAAGCTGGCGCTGGAGATGAATTTGCAGAAACGGTAGGCACTACCGTTTTCGGAATATCCATTTCGCTAATTTCTTTTTTCACTAATTCAGCAAATGCTGCTTTTTGCACAGATGGAACTGGTGCTGCATTCGGCAATATGACCTTCATCGGATCTTGATATTGATCATTGATCCGATATTCGTAATGCACATGTGGACCGCTAGCTAAACCACTCATGCCGATGTAACCAATGACTTGATTGATTTTTACCGCGATGCCAACATATTCGCTCCGGGCAAAACGGCTCATGTGGCCATATAACGTGGTAATTCCATGGCCATGATTGATCACGATCACTCGACCATAACCACCTTTACGACCGATGAAGGCGATGCGACCATCAGCCGTAGCATGGATCGGTGTGCCATAGGGTGCGGCAAAATCAGTACCGGTGTGCGGTCGTACATAGCCGAGGATGGGATGGAGGCGGTGCAAATTAAACGGTGAACTGATCCGGCCAATCGTGATCGGCCGGCGATTAAAGGCGCGGCGTAAACTTTCGCCTTTTTCATTATAGTAGGCAACATTGCCATTGCTATCAACAAAACGAAACGCGTAATAGGTTTTTCCTAAATGCGTAAAGGCGGCACTTAAGATGGCACCGGGTTGAAATGTGCCGATTTTAGTATCTTTTAATTCTTGATAAACCACGCCGACGTGATCGCCAGGATGAATTTCGCGGGTAAAATCAAATGCTGAGTTAAAAATGGTTGCGACACCGACTAACACTTTCATCGGAATGCCAGCGTGTTCGCCATCAATATACAACGAGGTATGCACAGTCACACTACCAAATTTAGTGGAAGTGATGGTCATTTCGTGTGGTACCGAATTAGCGACAAAACCAAGATCTATTTTTTTAATTTCTAAATCTTCAGTAGAGCTGATCGGTATCGTTAATTCTTGTAGCTGATTATTGGTGATGACAAATTCTAATTCTTGGCCTACACGCAGTCGGCGGGCAGCATTTTTTACAAGCGGTAATTTTAAGATCTTAGCAAGCTCTTGGGGGCTCAGATGCAAACGTAAAAAAATACTTGACAGATTTTCACCCGATTTGACTTTAATTTTTTCGACAGGAGGCCCTGCTGGAACAATCGGCATTGCAGATATTTCTGTTTCTAATGGAATTTCTGGTAAGGGAGAAGGTAATTCTCCACTTAATGAACTAGGTGGAGCGCCAGCTTGAAACGTGATCTGTTCATTATAATCGCGATTTGGGAAAAAAATTAAACTCGCAATAAACAGTATTGTTAACCAGAGCAAGGTGATGATCACAGCGATCACGCGACGCTGATGACGTCGCATTAAACCGTTCAAGTGCAGAACATGTTCTGGAAGCTTTTTAGGTTTTCGCGAGGATTCTTTTTCGGATTGCATAATATTACGTTATAATTAAAAACAGTGGGGCGTAGCATAGCATATGCCTTTTGAGGAGAATACCTTTTGAGGAGAATAGTAAGAAATGACAAAAAACCTGATTGAGGCGCTGGAACTGATCAGACGTGGTGCGGCCGAAATTTTATTAGAACATGAGCTTAAGGAACGATTAGCGAGTGGCAAGCCGTTGCGTGTGAAGTTAGGGATGGATCCGACTGCCCCCGATCTGCATTTAGGCCACACGGTGGTGTTGACCAAATTACGGCAGTTTCAAGATCTAGGTCACCATATTATGTTTTTGATTGGTGATTTTACCGGCATGATCGGTGATCCCACTGGTAAAGATATTACGCGTAAGCCACTCTCTGCAGAAGACGTTGCACAGAATGCTAAGACCTATGAAAAACAAGTGCTCAAAATTTTAGATCCAAAAAAAACCGAAATTCTTTTTAACTCGAGTTGGATGAATACAAAAAGTCCAGCTTTTATGATCCAATTAGCTGCTAAATCAAGCGTAGCCCGAATGCTGGAACGAGATGATTTCAGTAAACGCTATAAATCAGGACAAACGATTGCGATCCACGAATTCATGTACCCCTTGTTACAAGGCTGGGATTCGGTAGAAATGCGTGCCGATGTTGAGCTCGGTGGCAATGATCAGAAATTTAATTTATTGATGGGACGGGAGTTGCAAAAAGGAGAAGGGCAAATTCCGCAAGTGGTGATCATGATGCCGTTGCTTGAAGGCACTGACGGGGTTAAAAAAATGTCGAAATCACTCGGCAATTATATTGGAATTGATGAATCACCTAATGAAATGTTTGGTAAATTAATGTCGATTTCGGATGAGTTGATGTGGCGTTATTTTGATTTGTTAAGCTTGCGCCCAACTGTGGAATTACAGCAATTTAAGCAGGAAGTGGCGAATGGTGCTAATCCGCGTGATTATAAAATTAAGCTAGCGGAAGAAATTATTACGCGCTATCACAGCGCGGCCGCGGCACAAAAAGCACATACTGATTTTGTGCAACGTTTTCAAAAAGGTGTGTTGCTGGATGATATTGAAGAAGTGATCCTCAAGGCTCAAGATAAAACTTTCCCCATTGCTAATTTGTTGAAAGATGCGGGGCTAGTCGATACCACGTCGGATGCTTTACGTATGATTAAACAAGGCGCGGTGAAAATTGATGGTGAAAAAGTGATTGATCAGCATTTAAAAATTGTGGTACCGTCGACGGCGATTTATCAAGTGGGCAAACTGCGAGTGGCAAAAATTAAAGTTGTATAAACCTAAACTTTACAGCTAAACATTGTTCGTCTACAATTTAAACTGAGTTAGTTGATTAACATTCTAAAGGACATTACATGTATAAGCTCGCCCGCATTTCCACTTGCCTTATGCTTGCTATTCTTCCGATTTTACCCATTCACGGCTGGCATCTTCTTTTACCCATTCACGCAGCTGGTTTTTTAGGCATTCCCGATGCTCATCCTTACGTTGGAATAAACTTGGGTTTAGCCTCGGTACAAGCCAGCGGCACTTCACAAACGCAAACACCATATGAATCTAATCCTGAAACGTTTACCACTCACAATGCTAAACAAGCGACGCAGTATGCCATCGCCACTGTATGTGGGCACGACATACCCAGTGGTCGTCTCGCTGACGAACACCAGCGGCCAATCGTTTTGGCTGAACGCATTAAATAATTTGCAGCTGCCTACCGGTTTTAGCTTAGGCGCTAACACCTGTAGTGGTGCCATCCAGCTAGCGGCTGGCCAGGCCTGTACCTTAACGGGCACCTTCACGCCGGCCGTGGCGGGCGTTAACAGTTGGTCGACGCAAATTGCTGCAGGTGGTTTTAACTTGCCAGAAACCTACACCGCTTCGGCGCTGGTTGCGGGCACGCCGTCGAGCATTGGCTTAACGACATCGGTTAGGAGCCTCAATTTTGCGGCTCCTGTTGCTGGTACGACGCAGACACAAAGCGTCACGTTTGAGACGGCTCCCATTATGGCAAATCTGTCCATTACAGCAGCTAATTTGCCGAGTGGCGTAACAGCGTCGGCTTGTACTACGGGTAGCAATGGCGTGTGTACGATGACATTTACGGCAAGCGCGACAGCATCTGGCACCTGTGCAGTGATCATTACGGCATCGGGTATTGAGGCAGCGCCTGAGTTGAGTGTCAGCGTGGCATCTGCTGCCGCGGTGACGTTAACACTAACGACTTCATCTAGCATGCAAATTGCCAATGGCGGTTACATTAACTTAGTTTCTGATATGACGACTGCGCAGACATATACGATCACCCCTTCATCTGCGTGGCAGAACGCCAGCGTAACCTTGACTAATGGTCCGACTAATGACACAGGCAACATCTTTTTTAGCACTACTTGTATTGGCACGGTGACGACGTCGTGCACGGTGAGTTTTAATACGAATGTGACACATACCCCCAGCGGGAGCATTCCTGCCAGCATTAAGGCATTAGATTTTAGCGATCCAACCATCCAGCTGACAGTGAGTGGCAGCAATTTAAGTAGTACGCTACCCAGTTGGAAGGTGGCACCGGTCGTGGGTCAATTTATGCAAGGTGGCGTGGTATTTTGGGTGGGGGATGCGAATAATCCTAGCGCGCCGGGTTATCGCCAAGCGTTGGTGGCGGCAGTCAAGGACGTGGGTGATTTGACAAACTTGAACAAGTGGGGACCAACAACTTCTTCTGTGTCAGGTGCGCGATACCTAGGTTTATTTGCAGGTCCCTCTGGGGTAGCCACCGGCTTAACGAATACCAATGCAATTTGTAGTAATAGTCCGCCGTATACTACAACGTGTAGTACTAGTTACCCTGCTGCCGCGGCAGCGCA
>SHZH01000077.1 GCA_009692385.1 Gammaproteobacteria bacterium
GCGTAACCAGGGTTGCACCAGCAGTTTTAAGGTGTGATGTTCAGACTCCACCAGCGTCGTAAGCTGTGCGTGATAGATGAGGCCGTGATAAATGCGCGAGTTCTCCGTGGTATCGCCTAATTGAAAACTGATGGGTTGACGCAGTAAATCGTCCACGTCCACCGAATCACTTTCAACTGTTAACGTCAGCCAAAAATAGTAGGGGGCGAATAAGAAGTCTTCACCGACCAAGGCGGTGATGCTATCGGCTGATACGTTAGGCAGTGGGCTGCGAAGCAGAGTAATTGGCAAAGTAGTTTTGTTCATATGCGTATAATATCAATATCTTTACTAAAACGCAATATATTTAAATGCAAAAATAATATGAAAGGCTGTCAGCCAACTTATTTGGTGTTTTCTTTTGGTTTAGTCAACTTATGACGAATGATGCCGATAAGAGGGGGCACGACTGAAAAGATGATCATGATTAAAATCACATAACTAAAATTTTCTTGTACAATCTTCGTATTACCAAATAATAAACCTAAATAAATAATGCCCGCGACCCAAGCAACCGAACCAATCACATTGAATAGTTGAAAACGCCACATGGTCATGCGAGCAATACCCGCAACGAAGGGTGCGAAGGTTCGGACGATCGGAATAAAACGAGCAATAATCAAGGCGCGGCCGCCAAATTTTTCATAGAAGGTATGAGCACCCTGTAAATACGCAGGATTAAACCATCGCGATTTTTTAAAGTGGAAGACCTTAGGTCCAATCCAGTAGCCAATGCCATAATTACAAAAATTTCCTAGGATCGCGGCGATAATGAGCAGTAGTACCAGTACGTGTGGATTTAAGACACTGATCCCCGCCATGGATCCGGCTGCAAATAATAGCGAGTCGCCTGGTAAAAATGGCATAACAACCAGGCCGGTTTCGGCAAAAATTACGCAGAATAAAACCACATAAATCCAGGGCCCTAGCATCGTGATGAGAGTATTTAAGTGGAGATTAATATTGATGAGAAATTCAAGTATTTCTTGCATTTAAAGTGCCTAAGTTTAATAATAGGCTGTATTATAAGTAGGGATACCCTATTTGGCAATCATAACGAGGTAAGATATGAGCGAAAGTCAGGAAAAAAAAATAGATGAGACACCTTTAATTTTTACTGAAGCAGCGGCTGACAAAGTCAAATCCTTAATCGAAGAAGAGCAAAATCCAAATTTGAAGTTACGTATTTTCATTACCGGTGGCGGTTGCTCCGGCTTCCAGTATGGCTTCACCTTTGATGAAGCAGTAAACGAAGATGATTTCCAACTCGAAAAAAATGGCGTAACGTTATTGTTGGATGCTAATAGTTATCAATATCTCGCCGGGGCACAAATTAATTATAAAAAAGATCTGAATGGCGAGCAGTTTGTGATCGAAAATCCGAATGCCAGCACGACGTGTGGTTGTGGCTCATCCTTTTCGCTAGACTAGTTTTTCAAATAAATTCCACCCAAAATCACCGGATTTTTTGCACCCGTGATCGAACGCGTATCAACTTTTATGTGTTCCATAGTTTGCTTCGCTAGCCAGGCAAATAACATCGCTTCGATCCAATCCGCCGGAATACCCAGATCATCGGTTTTTAGCACTGAAAATTCGGGCGCTAATGTAGCCAAGCGTTGCATCAAATATTGATTATGAGTGCCACCGCCACAGATCACTAATTCACCGTTTTCAAAACCCTGTTTTTTCACGGCGTCAATAATTGTTTGCGCAGTGAGTTCTACTAACGTTGCTTGCACATCAGTAGGATCTTGCGTACTTAAATAATTATTTAGCCAGGTTAAATTAAAATATTCTCGTCCGGTACTTTTCGGTGCCGCTTTTTTAAAATACGGATCAGCTAATAAGTTCTCAAGTAATTCCGTATCCACTATCCCCGTTACTGCCCAGGCTCCCTCTTGATCATAGTTTTTATTTTTATGTTTTTTGATCCACGCATCGAGCAAGCCGTTACCTGGACCGGTGTCAAAACCCAGGACGACTGAATTATCCAAGGCTAATAACGATACATTCGAAATTCCGCCAATATTTACAATCGCTCGATTATTCGTGTTGCTACGTAATACTTCATTATGAAATAACGGCGCGAATGGCGCACCTTGCCCTCCAGCAGCGATATCACGTCGACGAAAATCTGCCACGGTCGTGATGTTGGTTAATTCCGCAATAATATTCGGATCACCAATTTGTAAGGTGAAAGGAAATTCTCCCGTAGGACGATGACGAATGTTTTGGCCATGACTGCCAATCGCAACTATCTCACTGCTTTTAATATTCGCTTTCTTTAATAAATTATGTGCTGCTTGCGCAAATAATTTGCCGAGTTGTACATCGGCACTGCCGAGTCGATCGAGTTCATTTTCACCTGACGTGTGAAAGGTTAAAGCCGCCGTTTTTAAATCGTTTGGAATGGCTTCACTGTGATGCGCCATTAATTTCGGAGTAAGGCCTGAGAAATCCACGAGTGCAGCATCAATACCATCTACGCTTGTGCCTGAAATCATGCCAATATACATGCTAAATAAATCCTTTTGTTAAAATATTAGGGTATTTTGACAAGAAACGTGATGAAATACTAGGGTATTTTAGCAGAATGGTATGTTTTCGTAGGGGCACGTTGCGCGTGCCCAATAACGCTCCCCTCAGAAACCCCATTGCTTTATACCTGTGGCAAGCTACGGGGATTAAATTTCATATAAAAATTGGCAATATTTAACTTTAAGGAAGGTAAATTGCTTACGACTTTGGTTTAAGTTCGCTTAATAATAAACTCACAAGAATTATGCCGCCACCGATCAGCAGCGAACGAGTAATGGCCTCATGGTTAAACAAAAATGCGAATAATGACGCGAACACGGGTTCCATCGTAAAAATAATTCCAGTTTTAGTTGGTGTAGTGTAACGCTGATATTTTGTCTGCAAGTAAATCGTTAACGCGGTTGAGAGCAAAATACAATATAAAAGACCAAGGATTAAAACAGTATTCCAATGAATCGTAGTGTGTCCCGCATCAATAAAAATCCCCAGTGGAATAAATGCCGAAAATAAAATTTGATAAAAAATAAACAAACGGTAGTCGTGAATTTTCGCACTGATTTTTTGTAAATAGACAATCGAAAGCGCCGTCGTGATCGCACAAATAAAAGTTAAACCATCGGCAAATAAAGTTGCTTGGGAAATATGACCTAAATGCGCACCGGTTAAAATATAGACGCCAAATAGGCAGCCTGCCGCACAGACAATTTCTAATAAATGAGGCCGTCCTAAGCCAAAAAAAGGCGCAAAAAAGGGAATTAAAATAACGGCTAGTGCGGTGATAAAAGCGGATTGTGCTGAACTGATGGTTTGTAAACCGGCCGTCTGGGCAAAATAACCGATCCCCGTGAGTAAGCCCAGTACGATGGCAGCGATTAATAATGGTCGTTGTGTACTTTTAAAACGGGGCAGGGCAAGCGGGAGTAACAGCAGTGCTGCTACACTAAAACGGATAGCGACAAAACCCGCCGGAGAAATATAGTGCACGCTGTTGCGAATGAACGGAAATGTACCACCCCAGATGAGGCTAACTAAGAGTAAATATAAAGTTGCTGTGCGGCTAGAAATTTTAGGCATGCACAGCTAGTCCTTACTTTCTCTTCATCGACTCAAAGAATTCATCATTCGTCTTAGTTTGCACCAATCGTTCCAATAAGAATTCACTGGCGGCAACATTATCCATCGGGTGTAATAATTTGCGCAAGATCCACACTTTTTGTAATTCATCGGGTTTCATGAGTTTTTCTTCACGACGAGTGCCAGAGCGTTTTAAATCAATCGCCGGATAAATGCGTTTTTCTGCGATGTTTCGATCAAGATGTAACTCTAAATTACCCGTACTTTTAAACTCTTCATAGATGACATCATCCATTTTGGAACCGGTATCAATCAGCGCCGTTGCTAAAATAGTTAAGCTACCGCCTTCTTCTAATTTACGCGCGGCACCAAAGAAACGTTTTGGGCGGTGTAAAGCGTTGGCATCCACACCACCGGTTAAGATCTTTCCGGAAGCAGGGATCACGGTGTTATAGGCGCGGGCTAAACGGGTTATCGAGTCTAGTAAAATGACGACGTCATGTTTGTGTTCAACTAAACGTTTCGCTTTTTCAAGAACCATTTCGGCAACTTGTACGTGACGTGATGCGGGTTCATCAAAGGTACTGGCAACCACTTCACCGTGTACAGAGCGTTCCATTTCAGTCACTTCTTCCGGACGTTCATCGATTAATAAGACGATTAAATAGCAGTCAGGATTATTTGCGGTGATCGATTGCGCAATGTTTTGCAGCATCATGGTTTTACCTGTTTTAGGCGGAGCGACAATTAAGCCACGCTGACCTTTACCCACCGGTGCCATTAAATCGATGACGCGAGCGGTTAAGTCTTCGGTACTACCATTACCCCGTTCCATCTTGATGCGTTCTTCCGGAAATAAGGGTGTTAAGTTTTCAAATAAGATCTTGTTGCGTGCCGCTTCAGGTGGTTCAAAGTTAATTTCATCTACTTTGAGTAACGCAAAATAGCGTTCTCCTTCTTTAGGGGGACGAATTTTTCCGGTAATGGTGTCACCCGTACGTAAATTGAAACGACGAATTTGACTCGGAGAAACGTAGATATCATCGGGGCCTGCTAAGTAAGAGCTGTCAGCGGAACGTAAAAATCCGAAACCATCCTGTAAAATTTCTAAAACGCCATCACCACCAATATCGTCACCACGAACGGCAAGCGCTTTCAAAACACCAAAAATGATATCTTGTTTGCGGGTACGTCCGGCGTTTTCAACTTGATTTTCTTCGGCGATTTGCGTTAATTCTTGAACGGATTTCTTTTTTAGTTCGGATAGATTCATAGGTTTATATTCTCATTGATTTGATAAAGTTGATTGGATTTGGTTGTGGGTGTTTATTGCTTATATATAAATTGTTAGCCATTAAAAATCTGCTCCCATCCTTGGATCATCATTGTGCTGCCAGACTGTTGTTACACAGCTTTTCTCGATTAATATTTCTTAGTGATTAGTGAGAAAAGTTCTTGAGGAATATCAGCAGGTAAGGGGATTATACGCAAGCAAATAAAAATTGCAAGTGTTAATCTTGTCCAACAAATGAAAAATTACGCCAATTGCAATTATGGCGGCTTAGCACCAGGAAATCAATTCGTTGATTTGTATGATTTAGGTAGCACTGGCGGCCCAATCTTTTTAACTGGTGGCAAAAGTTCTGAAGAATTTATTTCTAGAACGTTCACATATTCTGACTGATGAAAAAAATTGGCAGGAGGAACTGGGTTTAATACTTCCCCAACAAGCCCTCCTTTTGGACTACTGGATCGTAATTGCTGCGTTGTGGCTATTGCTTTCCCGAAACCGAGCCCTGAACGCGGTGTGGCGATAGGTCTCTGCCTTGTTGGTGGGTGAGCTTGTCCCATTTGAAATTCGCCACTATTCCCATAAACAGGGGGAGAAACAGTCGTACTAGCTCGTGGTCGTGGCTGTGGCTGTTCGATCCGTGGAACAGGAGCTGCACTAAATTCATGGTAGGCATTCGATCGAGTACTTAAAAAAGGACTGGTATTGCGATAGATTGGCGGTTCGGCTGCTGCCGCTTGGGGAGTTTGTCCTATTTGAAATGCGTTACTATTCATATAAACAGGGGGAAGATCATCCGTCGATGGAGTATCGAAAAAAGGATTGTTCCTACGATCGGCTAGAGAAACCTCCGTACTAGCTCGTGGTCGAGGCTGTGGTCGTCCGAGTGGCGGAGTAAGAACGGCACCCGCTTGAAGAACTATTCCCTGACTGGGCAAAGGTGAAACTTGCGGCTTATTTAATACTAGCCGAATAAGCTCGAAATATCGATCAAATAATTTTTTATTCGTTTCGATAATGTTCAAGTTTACTATCTGTAAATTTTCTGCTGTAAGCTCCCTACGGCCTTCCACGCATATGGCTAATAGCGCGAGGCTCCAAATAAGGAGATGCCGTTTCTCCATATTTTTAAGCATACTTGTCGTAATAGCTGGATTAGAAAATCCAGCTATTACATTTTGAATAATGCAGGGGTCCAGGTTATTTATATACCTGCATTTCTGTTGCAAATTTTTATTTGGCGAGCCGAAAAAAATCTGCAGATAGGATGTGTGCCTTTTTATTTCATCTGTAGTATTTACTGATAAGTATGATTTAAAATACTCAAAAAAGTCTGGCTTTACATCCTTTTCAATACTCTCAGCAAACGACACTGCAGCAGAAGTATCAGTTTGAAAGTATTTCGATTTCTCCTCTATCTGTCTGAAGGCACACAGCAAACCTACTTGAATAGGTCGGGCAAATAATTCAAGCAAACG
>SHZH01000078.1 GCA_009692385.1 Gammaproteobacteria bacterium
GAAATATAATGTGCCGTAATTTGACCTTCAACGGTGGCGCTCGTCGCTAAAATAATTTCTTTAATTTCATTTTTGGCTAAACGCGTTTTCAAATTATCGAGCCCCAATTCTTCAGGGCCGATGCCATCGAGGGGTGATAAATGTCCCATCAGCACAAAGTAGACACCGCGATAATGGCCGGTTTGTTCAATCGCTAAAATATCGGCGGGTGATTCGACAATACAGAGCAAGCTGCGATCGCGTTTTTGATTACTGCAAAAATGACAGACATCTATTTCACACAAGGTGCGACACTCTTGGCAATTTTGAATTTGTTGCATGCCTCGATCAAGTGCTTTAGCTAAATGCAAAGCACCTTGACGATTACGCTGTAATAAATGAAATGCGGCGCGTTGTGCTGACTTAGGCCCAACACCTGGTAAGCAGCGCAGGGCATTAATCAATTCATCAATCAGTGGACTAAACGATGTTGACATATTATTTCAAGAAGTTTCCTAAGCCACCAAGGTCAGGCAAATTCATGCCACCTGTCACGCCGGACATTTTTTCTTTTTTTGTTTTTTCAATTTGACGAGTAGTAGCATTGATCGCCGCTGCGACTAAATCTTCGACCATTTCGACATCTTCTTTTAGTAAAGATAGATCGATTTGGACTTTTTTGCAATCGTAGTGACCGTTCATGGTGATTTTTACCAGTCCGGCACCGGCTTCGCCGGTTACTTGTAGCGCGGCAATTTCTTCTTCGGCACGTTTCATATTTTCTTGCATCTGTTGCGCCTGCTTCATAATATTTTCCATTCCGGGTATTTTAAATGACATATTTTTTTCCTCTTAGATTGATTTAATAGGGATTGATTTAATAGATTGGTCGTCGATGGTAGCACCAAAGTGATCCATAATATTTTTCACTAAAGGATCTTCGACAAGTTGAGTTTTGGTTGCCGAAAATTTCTCGTCAACCGCGCGTTGCTGTTGTGCCGCCGGTGTACCATCAATACCCGCGACATTAATTATTTTTAACTTTATGGTGCGCCCTAAATAACTCGTGAGAGCGGCTGTTAAATTCGCTTGGCGAGTGTCGCTAGCGAGAGCCGCATATTTCGGATCGATTTGTAATTCAATAATGGTATTACCTAAGTTTTTTAACACGCAGTGATTAGCAAATACGGCATTCATGCCGGATAGGTTTAATTGTTGGACGATGGTGGGCCAGGAATTATGTTCCGAAGCTTGCGGCGAATGTACGGGATCCTGCGTAGCTTTTAGCGAAACAGGAAGAGTGGGGGCATTTGTAACAGGTACAAACGTCAGCATCCGCAATAGCGTCACTTCAAATCCAGCGCGCGGTGAAGGCGCATAAGGCAAGTCACGTCGACCGACGATCGCGATTTGATACAGCAGTTGAATATCTTCTTTGCTAAATTGCTGAGCATAATGTTGAATTTTTTCGGCCGCGAATGGCGAGTTTTGACTCGCTGTCGGGACAATTTGCGCCAAGCTGATCTGATGCAGCAACGCGAGTACATCATCGAGTACTTGCGGAAAACTATAGCCATTGGTCGCGAGTGTTTGGATCTGTTCTAATAATTTAGTGCCATCATTGCTAATTAAAGAATCCAACAAGGGATACAAATCAGTCGTATTCGTTTGACCTAATAGATTTTGTACCGCCGTATTCGTAATATCGCTATTACTTAGCGCAATGGTTTGGTCAAGCAAACTTAATGCATCACGCATACTTCCGTCAGCGGCTTGACCGAGTTGTTGCAATGCTGGCACTTCATACGGAATTTTTTCTTGTTGCAAAATATCCGCCAAATATTTAGCAATAATATCCGCAGGCATATTTTTCAAATGAAACTGTAAACAGCGCGACAAGACGGTGATTGGTAATTTGTGTGGATCGGTGGTGGCGAGTAAAAATTTGACATGTTCCGGCGGTTCTTCTAACGTTTTTAATAAAGCATTAAAGCTGTGCCCAGACAGCATATGAACCTCATCAATAAGATAAATTTTGAAACGACCTTGGCTCGGTGCATATTGCACGTTATCCAGTAACTCACGCGTATCTTCAACTTTGGTGCGTGATGCGGCATCGACTTCAATTAGATCAATAAAACGCCCCGCGTTGATGGCGACGCAGGCATTACACTCACCACAGGGAGTGGCAGTAATACCGGTTTCACAGTTGAGGCACTTCGCTAAAATGCGAGCGACCGTGGTTTTGCCCACACCGCGGGTACCCGTGAATAAATAGGCGTGATGTAAACGTTGTTGGGTGAGTGCATTGGTGAGTGCCTGCACAACGGGATCTTGGCCGACCATTTGGGCGAAATTTTTGGGACGCCATTTACGGGCTAAAACTACGCTGCTGCTCATACACACTCAAAGATTGTTAACGGCACATGCACGAGGGGTGGCGCGAAGGCGGTTGCCTTTACTCGCGAAGCGATAAAGGTGCCGCAGCGACAGGACCCCGAGCAATAAAGCCCTTATAATTAAAGCAACGTCACCCGCCTTACCTCGGCGCTCGCATCGGCCGCTACCGTTGCTTCCTTCCGGATCTGGCGGGGTTTACGGATCAACGTCGCGAGGGGGCGAGTGGGCTGCCAGTCGTATGGTACCTATTATTGCAAGAAGCAGCAAGAAAGAAAGTTAGTTAAAAATTTGGTACTCAAATATAATCGAAAAGGGGTTTATTAATTAGGACTTACGCCAAAAGAATAGTAATTGGTTTATTGGCACTCGTGTTTGGAAGCTTATTCACGCTCTGAGCTTTACCGCTGGAGTTCCGCCGCTAGGTTGCTCTGTAATTGTAGGATTTCCAAGTTCTGGGATCACCTGTAAAAATAACCTAGTTCTTGGCGCTCCCCCTTACACTTACACTTACACTTTAGAAGTGAAATATACTTCTCCCACCGCACAGCCTACTTGTCTTTTAGTAACCAAAGGTTAAGATTAAGTAAAGATTACGCGAGACGCTCTACTGAGCGTCTTTTGCTTATACACCTACACAAAACCTCAGATAATTTCTTTTATCCCCCTTGCAATTGCCTCTAAATCAGGTATAGTACGCCTCCCTTGGGTAATGGAAAAACCCATTTAGTGCAATAGGTACTAAAAACGACCTTCTTAATGGCCACAGGTAACGGACCTTAAGTAAGACACCACCAATAGGGTGGGTATGGACGAACAACAACTGATCCTCTCAGAAGAGTATAGGGTTAGGGTATTTTTTTATTTGGAGTGATGCAAACACTATGTCAACGACCAATCAGTTAATTCGTAAAAGACGGACACAAGTCAAAACTAAGACGACGGTCCCTGCATTAGTCGGCTGTCCGCAGCGTCGTGGTGTGTGTACCCGCGTTTATACGACTACTCCTAAAAAACCAAACTCAGCTCTACGTAAAGTAGCGCGGGTACGGTTAACCAATGGGTATGAAGTCACTTCATACATCGGTGGTGAGGGCCACAATTTGCAAGAACACTCGGTCGTGTTGATCCGCGGCGGTCGTGTAAAAGATTTACCAGGTGTGCGTTATCACACCGTGCGCGGCAGTTTAGACTGCAGCGGAGTGAGCGATCGTAGACAAGGTCGTTCGAAGTATGGCGCTAAACGGCCTAAAAAATAGACCTGAACATAGGAATTAAAGAAATATGTCAAGAAGAAGAGAAGCAGCAAAACGCGAAATTTTACCAGACCCTTTGTATAATAGTCTGTTAGTCGCTCAATTTATTAACCGGATAATGCGTTCTGGCAAAAAATCAATTGCTGAGAAGATCGTCTACGGCGCGTTTGAAAATTTAAAAGAGACTAAAGCGAAAAATGACCACGTGGTCGATTTCTTTGATAAAGCTTTAGACAATGTTCGCCCGACCGTTGAAGTAAAGTCACGTCGTGTGGGGGGGGCTACATATCAAGTTCCGGTCGAAGTGCGCAATGATCGCCAAACTGCTCTAGCGATGCGCTGGATAGTGGAAGCGGCGAAAGCGCGCTCAGAAAAAACTATGGCCTTACGTTTGGCAGCAGAATTAAAAGACGCGACTGATAATCGCGGCACTGCTGTAAAAAAACGTGAAGATATGCACCGTGCGGCAAAAGCTAACCAAGCATTTGCTCATTTCCGTTGGTAAAGAGGATTAATTGTGGCTCGTAAAACACCTATCGACCGTTATCGTAATATTGGGATTGCTGCACACATTGATGCGGGCAAAACCACGACGACCGAACGTATTTTGTTCTATACAGGCGTTTCTCACAAGATTGGTGAAGTGCATGAAGGTGCTGCTACCATGGACTGGATGGAGCAAGAGCAAGAGCGGGGTATTACCATTACATCTGCCGCTACCACCTGTTTCTGGTCAGGTATGGCCAATCAATTTCCGCAGCATCGCATTAATATTATTGATACCCCTGGACACGTTGACTTCACTATTGAAGTTGAGCGTTCATTACGTGTCCTTGACGGCGCTGTTGCCGTATTTGACGCCGTGAGCGGCGTTGAACCGCAATCTGAAACGGTATGGCGTCAAGCGAACAAATATGGCGTACCGCGTATTGCCTTTATTAACAAAATGGATCGCGCAGGCGCGAATTTTGTGCGTGTGGTTGAGATGATGCGCGTCCGTTTAATCGGCGGTCGTCAAATCCCCGTGCAATTACCGATTGGTGCTGAAGAAAAATTCACCGGTATTATTGATTTAGTCGAAATGCGTGCTGTTTACTGGAAAGATGAAAACATGGGTCGTGAGCACTATTTTGAAGCCATTCCAGAAAATATGAAAGAAGAAGCCGCTAAGTGGCATGAACAGATGGTAGAAGCAGCTGCTGAAGCAACTGATGAATTAATGGAAAAATATTTAGGTGGCGAAACGTTAACGATTGAAGAAATTCGTTTTGGTTTGCGTAAACGTACCATCGCGAATGAAATCGTTCCCGTATTTTGTGGTTCGGCATTTAAAAACAAAGGTGTGCAGGCCGTGTTGGATGGTGTGATTGAATACTTACCCTCACCCAGTGATGTACCACCTGTTGATGGTATTTTGGATGATGGTAAAGACACGCCAGGACAACGTGCACCGACGGATAGCGAACCGTTTTCAGCCTTAGCATTCAAAATTGCGACGGATCCATTTGTGGGTACCTTAACGTATTTCCGTGTTTATTCGGGTGTGTTGAATTCCGGTGATACGGTTTATAACCCCGTTAAAGGTCGTAAAGAACGTGTTGGTCGCTTAGTGCAAATGCACGCCAATTCACGTCAAGAAATTAAAGAAGTACAAGCTGGCGATATCGCGGCGGCGATTGGTCTAAAAGATGTGACCACGGGTGATACCTTATGCGATTTAAATAAAATCATTACGCTTGAGCGTATGGATTTCCCAGAACCCGTGATTTTTGTTGCAGTTGAGCCAAAAACTAAAGCCGATCAAGAAAAAATGGGTATCGCATTAAGTAAATTAGCGCAAGAAGATCCATCATTCCGCGTTCGCTCTGATGAAGAGTCAGGCCAAACCATCATCGGTGGTATGGGTGAATTGCACTTAGAAATTATTGTTGATCGAATGAAGCGTGAATTTGGTGTCGAAGCTAATGTGGGTAAACCACGCGTAGCATATCGTGAAACTATTCGCAAATCGATTGAGCAAGAAGGTAAATTTGTACGTCAATCCGGTGGTCGTGGTCAATACGGACACGTTTGGTTGCGTATTGAACCGCAAGAGGCGGGTAAAGGTTACGAGTTTGTAAACGAAACTGTCGGTGGCTCCGTGCCGCGTGAATATATTCCTGCCGTTGATAAAGGCGTTAAAGAACAAATGGAAAATGGCGTATTAGCCGGTTATCCCGTGGTTGACGTTAAAGTGACTATTTTTGACGGCTCATACCATGATGTCGACTCGAATGAAATGGCGTTTAAAATTGCCGGTTCAATGGCCTTTAAAGAAGGTGCGTTGAAAGCCAAAGCTGTTTTATTGGAACCGATTATGAATGTTGAAGTGATCACGCCAGAAGAATATATGGGCGATGTAATGGGCGACTTAAATCGTCGTCGCGGCATCATTCAAGGTATGGAAGATGCACCAGCCGGTAAAACTATCCGTGCGGAAGTGCCGCTTTCTGAGATGTTCGGTTATGCTACTGACATGCGTTCAATGTCGCAAGGTCGGGCAATTTACACAATGGAATTTGCGAAATATGCTGAAGCACCAGCGAGTATCGCAGAAGAAGTTATTAAGAAAAACGCAGCTTAAGGGGTATTAGTTATGGCAAAGGCAAAATTCGAACGAAAGAAACCGCATTTAAACGTAGGGACGATTGGTCACGTGGATCATGGTAAAACGACGTTGACGGCGGCTTTAACGAAAGTCATGGCAGCGAAATTTGGTGGTGAAACGAAAGCGTACGATCAG
>SHZH01000079.1 GCA_009692385.1 Gammaproteobacteria bacterium
GCAACCTGTTCATTCGTCTCACCCAATAACTGACGGCGCTCTGAATGCCCTACTAAAACGTGCTGACAAGCAAGGTCTTGCAGCATACTGGCAGCAATCTCACCCGTGTAAGCACCACTCTCATGGCTGCTCACAGTTTGCGCTCCAAATTGGATTGAACCATCTTGAGTAAGTTCTTTAACTAAGGGTAGATAAACAAAAGGCGCAAATACTAATACTTGACAATTAGGCGTTAGAGCAGCTAGGGATCCTTTAAGTTGAGTTAATAACTGGCGAATACTGGCTGTGGTGCCATGCATTTTCCAGTTCCCAGCGATGATTTTATCGCGCATCAAGTTAAAACCTATACCTATTCAATGGCGCGTAGAATAACGTATATAGGCTAGATTTTCAAGAAAAGTTAGAATATTTAGAATATACCCACTAAGTTACTTTACTAACAATTTCGGCTAAGGATTTAGCTAATTGCGTGACTAGTTTAGCGTCTTGCCCTTCAACCATTACCCGAACTAATGGCTCGGTACCGGAAGCGCGTAGTAACACTCGGCCTTTACCGGCTAATTGTTGCTCGGCATGATTAACCGCGGTATTTATCTCAGCATTATTAGCGAATAAATTTTTATCTTTTATTTTTACGTTGATCATCACGTGTGGGAATTTAGTCATGCCTTTTTTCAATTCGGCTAATGATTTATCGGTTTTCAGCATAATTTGTACAATTTGTAGGGCGGCAATAATACCATCACCTGTGGTTGTTTTATCTAAACACACAATATGACCCGACGCTTCACCACCAAGATGCCATTTTTTCTCTTCAAGCATTTCTAAGACATAACGATCACCGACTTTGGCACGGGCAAACGGAATAGCTAATTCTTTAAGCGCTAATTCCATCCCTAAATTACTCATTAACGTGCCGACCACACCACCCTTTAAAGTCCCTTGTTCTTTGGCATATTTGGCTAAAATAAATAATATTTCGTCGCCATCAACAATTTCACCGTCGCTATCCACCATCAAAACGCGATCGCCATCGCCATCAAACGCAATACCGAGATCGGCTTTTTCAGCAGAAACAATACGTTGTAAATTAGCCACGTGCGTCGCACCGCAATTTTCATTGATATTGACTCCATCAGGATCGACAAAAATTTCTACGAGTTGCGCTTCTAATTCACGAAAAATAGTGGGGGCGACTTGGTAAGTTGCACCATTCGCGCAATCTAAAATTATTTTGAGTGAGCTTAAATCAAGGGAATTAATACTGGTCTTACAAAATTCCATGTAGCGACGTGCTGCATCAGCAACGCGTGTGGCTTTGCCTAATTTTTCGGAGGGTTCAATGGTTAGCGTTTCTTTTAGTTTGGTTTCAATCGCTAACTCAACATCATCCGGTAATTTTTTACCTTGCGCAGAAAAAAATTTAATTCCGTTATCGTAATAGGGATTGTGTGACGCGCTGATCACAATGCCCGCTTGTGCATGTAATACCCGTGTTAAATAAGCAATTGCTGGCGTCGGCATGGGGCCTAATAATAAGATATCTTCCCCGGCAGCCGACAAACCCGCTTCTAATACCGACTCAAACATATAACCAGAAATTCGGGTATCTTTGCCGATGAGAATTTTACCGTGTTTGCTACCACCAAATACTTTACCCACGGCCCAACCAAGTTGAAGCATGAATTCGGGAGTAATGGGATGTTCGCCGACTTTTCCGCGAATGCCATCCGTACCAAAATATTTTTGTTTCGTCGTCATAAAAAATAACCCTTAAATAGTAGACTCCTGCTCCCTCTACCATTCTGGGAGAGGGGGAGTATGTAGTTTTGAGATTTTCTTATGTTGGCGCTGCGGCATCCGTCGTCGGCTTGGCTGCTGTCGCATCAGTTTGCGCCGTTGGCCCGTCACCCGAAGATGATTTTGGTTGCGCTGACCAACCTTTTGGTTCGCGTACGGTGCGGCCGGCCATAATATCTTCAATTTGTTCTAGATCAATTGTTTCATATTTCATTAAAGCATCCGACATCACATGGAGCTTATCTAAATTAGTTTGCAAAATAATTTTCGCACGTTGATAATTACGATCGATGATCGCACGCACTTCTTCGTCGATAATTCGCGCGGTTTCTTCGGAAATATCTTTCGACTTATCACTGCCCATCGAATGACCCAAAAAGACTTCTCCCCCTTCTTCGGCGCCATATAACAAGGGGCCTAAACGTTCCGATAAACCCCATTTAGTTACCATCCGGCGAGAAATTTCGGTGGCTTTTTGAATATCATTGGAAGCACCTGTCGTCACTTTTTCCGAACCAAAAATAATTTCTTCTGCCAGACGTCCACCAAACATAGTAGAAATTTGGCTTTCTAAACGTTCTCTCGAGTAACTATAACGATCTTGGCTTGGCAAAAACATGGTAACACCCAGTGCACGACCACGTGGTATAATCGTGACTTTATGGATCGGATCTTGATCTGGCACCGTCCAACCCACAATCGCGTGACCTGATTCATGATACGCGGTTAAACGTTTCTCATCTTCCGTCATCACCATGGTGCGGCGCTCAGGACCCATTAAAATTTTATCTTTGGCTTGTTCAAACTCAGCCATACTCACCATTTTTTTACCCAAACGGGCTGCTAATAACGCTGCCTCATTGACTAAATTAGCTAAATCAGCACCCGAAAAACCCGGGGTGCCACGCGCAATAATGCTCGGCTCAACTGTTTTTTCCAGTGGCACTTTACGCATGTGGACGTTAAGAATTTGCTCACGACCCCGAACATCCGGTAGCCCAACCGTCACTTGGCGATCGAAACGACCTGGACGTAATAAAGCGGGATCAAGTACATCTGGACGATTAGTAGCCGCTATGACGATCACCGTTGTAGTGCTATCAAAACCATCCATTTCGACTAGTAACTGGTTTAAGGTTTGCTCACGCTCATCATGCCCACCGCCTAAACCCGCGCCACGATGACGGCCCACAGCATCAATTTCATCGATAAAAATAATACAGGGTGCCTGTTTCTTAGCTTGCGCAAACATATCACGCACACGTGATGCCCCCACACCGACAAACATTTCCACAAAATCAGAACCTGATATGGTAAAAAAGGGAACTTTGGCTTCACCGGCAACGGCTTTAGCCAGCAAAGTTTTACCAGTTCCGGGAGGGCCAATCAATAATACGCCACGGGGAATTTTGCCGCCTAAATTTTGGAATTTGCTGGGCTCTTTTAAATACTCCACTACTTCGCTAATTTCTTCTTTGGCTTCTTCAACACCAGCGACATCGGCAAATGTCACTTTAACTTGACCCTCGCCGAGCAAACGTGCTTTGCTACGACCAAAGGACATTACACCACGACCGCCCCCGCCGCCGCCTTGCATTTGGCGCATAAAAAATATCCATACACCAATTAATAAAACAAAGGGGAACCAGCTAATTAAAATACGCAGCCAGAGACTTTCTTCTTGGGGGGGCTTACCTTTCACATCGACACCCTTCTTCAATAAATCGCTTAATAAATATTGATCGGGGATCGGCATGTAGCTCACAAAACGTTGACCGGCAACCGTAGCGCCACTAATGGTTTCATTATCAATCGTCACGTCTTTGATTTGCCCTGAGTTCACCTGGCTTAAGAATTGGGTATAGGTTAAAGTGTTGCGATCGGCACCACGTGGGCCGAAATTGGTAAATATCGACACTAATATAACAGCGATAATTAACCACAAGAAAACATTTTTCAGCAAGTCACTTTTCAATTTAACACCTCGTTTATTTTAGCCTTTTATTTAATTAGCCGCATTGTAACGTAGATCAAGGCTTAGAACCACTTTTACGCCCTATACCAAGCAAGTATACCTCGCTCGATCGACTCCGTGAGGCATCCGGTTTACGGGCAATGACTTTGTTAAATAATGTTCGCATTTGTTGTACATATTCTTGAAATTCAGAACCTTGGAAAATTTTCACTAAAAAGGTGCCTTCAGTCCGTAAATGTTGTGTTGCAAATTCAAGCGCTAAGTCCGCTAATAACATAATTCTCGGTTGATCAATGCTATCATCTCCACTCATATTGGGTGCCATATCGGAAATTACAAGATCAATCGCCTTGCCATCTAACAATTTTTCTAATTGTGCCAACACGGATTCTTCACGAAAATCGCCTTCGATAAATTCGACATTCTCTAACGGCTCCATCGGTAAAATATCTACAGCAATGACTCGTCCTTTGGGACCCACTAATGGCGCAACGATTTGTGACCAACCACCCGGTGCAGCACCTAAATCGACAACCGTCATGCCGGGTTTAATTAACTTATCTTTTTGTTGTATTTGTAATAATTTAAACGTCGCGCGGGAACGATAGCCTAGTTCTTTGGCTTGCTGCACATATTTATCGGCAAAATGCTCTTGTAGCCACTGTGTACTGGTTTTTGAACGCGCCAAAATATTTACCTCAAACTAGTAAGTTAAGTATATACTAACATATACTTAAACATTCTCTATGGAACAGCAATGGAATTATCAAGCAAATCACGCCAAGAACTTCGTAAGCAAGCACACGCACTAAAGCCAGTGATCCTAATTGGCAGTAAAGGTCTAACACCCGCGGTGCATAGTGAAATTGAACAGGCACTTGAAACGCATGAATTGATCAAAATCAAAGTGAACGATCATGATCGGGATGCAATAAAAGTGATGGTGCCAGAAATTTGCGGCGCACAT
Source organism: Gammaproteobacteria bacterium (assembly GCA_009692385.1). Taxonomy (GTDB): domain Bacteria; phylum Pseudomonadota; class Gammaproteobacteria; order JABDGN01; family JABDGN01; genus SHZH01. Next base: position 4,743 of record SHZH01000079.1, read on the forward strand.
CTAGCCGAGTTGATTCAAAAAATAGGCCATGTCATTACGATTTGGCGCAAAAAGAAAAAAAGTTAGTTTTACCTTAATGTTGATAAGTTATAATTTTCACTATTTGCCCATGCGGCATCCCAGGCAAGGTGGATTTTTTTCAGCGGCTATTTTTGCTTGTTCGCTCACTGAATACCTCACGTTAAATGTAATGAACCGCATCAATTAAATAAGTGACTTCGCCACTCGGCGTTTTGATGGTGACTTCATCACCTTCTTCTTTGCCGATTAGCGCGCGAGCTACGGGAGACGTGACGGAAATTTTACCATGGTGAATATCGGCTTCATCTTCACCCACTAATTTATACGTGGTTTTTTGGGCATCATGTTCTAGATCCACCGTAACACCAAAAACAACTTTGCCATTCTGCGGTAATTTAGTGACATCAATCACGACGGCTAAGCTGAGTTTGGCTTCGATATCGCCGATGCGGGCTTCAACAAAGCCTTGTTTTTCACGCGCGGCATGATATTCGGCGTTTTCTTTTAAGTCACCATGAGCACGTGCTTCGGCAATCGCTGCAATGACGGTAGGACGTTCTACTTTTTTTAATTGCTCTAATTCATCACGTAATGCGCGTTCACCCGCAACGGTCATGGGATATTTTTGTGCGCTCATAGTATTTTCTCCGACTAATCGTGTAGAAACTTTTTAACTTTAGTAAACCACGATTGTTTGTTGGGATTATGCTTTTCGCCACCTTCTTGTATCGCATCATCAAGTTGCTGCAATAGATCGCGTTGTTTATCCGTCAATTTTACCGGAGTTTCAGCGATAACGCGACATAATAAATCACCCTTTGTACTACTGCGCACCCGACTCACACCATGGCCTTTGAGACGAAATACTTTGCCGGTTTGTGATTCAGCGGGGATTTTCAACATCGCCCCGCCCTTTAAGGTAGGCACTTTTACTTCGCCACCTAAGGCAAGCGTCGTAAAACTAATCGGAACTTCGCAGTGCAAATCGGTATCTTCACGGGTAAAAATAGCATGTGGTTTGATTTTTACTTGGACATATAAGTCACCCGCTGAACCGCCATGTGAGCCGCCCTCGCCTTCACCGGATAAGCGGATCCGATCACCATTATCAACACCGGGGGGGATTTTGACGGATAATTTACGTGTTTGCTCAACTCGACCTTGACCATGACAGGTAACACAACGTTCTTTAACAACTTCACCCGCACCATAACATTGCGGACACGTTTGTTGGATCGTGAAGAAACCTTGTTGCATATGAATTTGACCAGCACCGTGACACATTGTACAAGCCATCGGTTTGGTGCCAGGCTTAGCGCCACTCCCTTCACATTTTTCACAACTACGCGCAGCGGGCACTTCAATTTCAACATCGGTGCCATCAATTGCTTCTTCTAAATTAAGGTCTAAATTATAGCGTAGATCCGCACCCCGCTCGGGACGCGGTGAATGACCCCGTGCACCACGTTGACCAAAAATATCACCGAAGACATCACCGAACATATCATTGAAACCACCGCCTGCGCCTGCGCCTGCGCCTGCGCCTGCGCC
>SHZH01000080.1 GCA_009692385.1 Gammaproteobacteria bacterium
ATTTATTCTGATTGTTAAGATAATGTGCTGACGAGTGATCATAGCACTAAGGAGTGCTAGATCGAAACTATTTTTTATTGAATTGCTTCAGTGCCTGATAAATCAATTCTGGTAACTGGGGAAGCTGCTCCAACCATAAGGGTAAATTTTGTTTTATCTGCCGCCATAGATTCTTTGGACTCATACGTTCACGGATCCAAGTTTCCAAATACGGCTTAGCAGTCGTCCAGAGATCGAGTTGTGGATACAACTGTCGACCCAAGCCTTCAATGTTTAATAAGGTTTTTTGCAGCAATAGTAACTGCGGTTGCACTTCCATATTAAAGTGTCGTGCGGTTTGAAATAAGCGTAATAGTAGTTGGGCAAACGAAATTTCATTCAAGGGCTTTTGGAAGATCGGTTCGGCTACCGTGCGAATGGCTGCTTCAAATTCGTCAATCCGCGTATCTTTGCCTACCCAGCCCGAATCAATATGTAATTGAGCGATCCGGTAATAGTCACGTTTGAAAAATGCTAAGAAATTCTCGGCTAAGTAATATTGATCTTCGGGTGTGAGTGTTCCCATAATGCCAAAATCAACGGCACAATATTTTGGATTTTTCGGATCAGAAATGTCGACAAACACATTCCCAGGATGCATGTCGGCGTGAAAAAAACGATCGCGAAACACTTGAGTCATAAAAATTTCAACACCATATTTGGCTAACTTTTCGAGATCGACCTTTTTGGCGCGCAGTGTTTTAAAATCAGAAACTTGGACACCATAGATCCGTTCGATCACCAAGACGTTTTCTCGACAATGATCCCAATAGACTTTGGGGACATAGATCATGGGCGAATCAACAAAATTACGACGCAACTGCGAAGCATTCGCGGCTTCACGTAGCAAGTCGAGCTCATTGAAAATAGTTTTCTCAATCTCGGTCACCACTTCTTTGGGACGCAAACGTTTCGTTTCAGGCCATAAACGCTGCACCATTTTCGCGATCGTAAATAATAATTGAATATCTTGATGAATGACTTTCTTAATGTTCGGTCGAATAATTTTAATGATCACTTCTTCATGCTGTTGATCAATAATTAAACGTGCGGTATACACTTGAGCAATGGATGCAGACGCTAACGGCGTGGCACTCAAATCAATAAAAATTTCATTAGCCGGTTTTTGATAAGCCTGCGCTAAAATCGCATAGGCTTCAGCATCCGAAAAAGGCGGTACGCAATCTTGTAATTTCGCTAGTTCATCTGAAATATCATCGGGTAATAGATCACGACGCGTCGATAAAATTTGACCGAATTTAACGAAAATCGGCCCGAGTGTTTCCAAGGCCAAACGGATCCGTTCCCCACGAGTATAACGTTGGCAGACCCGCCAACAGCGCGGATGTAACCAAGCTAATAACGTGATCGGCACTAACCAACGGCGGGGTTTGAGAATTAAATCTAAACGGTATCTCGCTGCGACACGAGCAATTTTAATGGCACGCCAAAATTGCATACTAGTTCCTTAATCGTTTAATACGTGCTGCCAATCGTTCAACATCGCGATCGAGTTCGCGAACCTCAGTTGCAAAATCAGTCACGGCCATTTTTGTTGGCACGACATTGATCTCTTCTTGCATATACTCTGTCGTGCTACTGCTTAAGCTACTAAACGCATGTTTAAAAAAGCGGCGAGCTTTACGCGCTGCTTGCCCTAGATGATGTGCTACGACATCGCCCGTATAGTGTGATAAATACTCTTCCCAATCAATATCTAGGCTAGCAAATAATTCTTTAAATGCTGCTATGGCTTGTAGATCACCTTTAATGATGAGATCTTTGGCGATTTTTTTGTCACTCAAACCTAGTTGTAAGAGTTCATTTAATGGACCTGAAATACTGGCTGTCGTATCATCACGCCATTCGGAACGCAGCAAAATTTTATCTGACTCGAATAACCAATAAATAGTTAGCCTTGGTTCCGTGCTGGCTAATAAAATAGTTTTGCCCGCAAGTGTTTGCAATCGTTCACACGATTGCGGATCGCGAGCTAATACGAAATTAATCGCTTGTTCTAAACTATTTAAAAATGCTGTCTTTAACATTAATATTTAAATCCGCGATGTAGTGCCACGATGCCGCCCGTCATATTATGATAGTCGACATCGGCAAAGCCGGCATCGATTAACATTTTCTTCAAGGTTTCTTGATCTGGATGCATACGGATCGATTCGGCTAAATATTGATAACTGTCTTCATCTTTGGCAATATATTTACCCATTTTGGGTAGAATTTTAAAAGAATAAAAATCATAGGCTTTTTTGAGCATTTCAGTCGTTGGTTTTGAAAATTCTAATACGAGAGCGCGTCCGCCCGGCTTTAATACCCGCAACATTTCGCGTAAAGCAGCCTCTTTATCGGTAACATTACGTAAACCAAACGCAATCGTTACACAATCAAAACACGCATCGGAAAAGGGCAAACATTCGGCATTCGCTTCTACACATTCCACCGTTAAAATATTTTGATCAATTAAGCGATCACGGCCAACTTCGAGCATATCAGGATTGATATCAGCTAATACCACCTTACCGTTAGGACCGACAATCTTGGCAAATTTGGCGGCTAGATCACCAGTACCACCGGCTAAATCAAGCACAGCTTGACCCGCGCGCACACCACTGAGATCAATGGCAAAGCGTTTCCAAAGACGATGAACACCCAATGACATTAAGTCATTCATGAGATCATATTTTCTGGCAACTGAAGAAAAAACACGCCCTACTGCCGCGACTTTTTCTTCCGTGGGAATTTGTTTATAACCGAAGTGTGTTTGCTTCTCTTTCATTATAAGATATATTTCCGTAGATCTTCATTCTGCGATAAGGCTTCGAGATGCTCGTTAACATACGCGGCATTGATGATAATTTTTTCGCCATCTTTATAGGGCGCATCATAGGAGATTGTTTCCATTAAACGTTCCATTACGGTATATAAACGCCGTGCGCCTATGTTTTCATCTTTTTCATTCACTTGCCAAGCAATTTGTGCAAGGCGACTGACGGCATCTTTTTGAAAGTCAATTTCGAGACCTTCTGTTTTCATTAATGCTTTATATTGATCAAGTAAGCAACATTCTGGCTCGGTTAAAATACGCACAAAATCATCTGCGCTTAAGGGTTTCAACTCAACACGGATCGGTAACCGACCTTGTAATTCTGCGACTAGATCTGAAGGCTTGGCATAATGAAACGCACCAGAGGCGATAAATAAAATATGATCTGTTTTAACGGTGCCATATTTAGTCGTCACTGAGCAGCCTTCAACCAAAGGCAATAAATCGCGTTGCACCCCTTCACGCGAAACATCAGCACCTCCATGATCGCTACGTTTAGCGACTTTATCGATTTCATCGATGAACACGATACCATTTTGCTCAACATTTTCTAAGGCTTGCAGGCGAATTTCATCTTCATTTACTAATTTTGCCGCTTCTTCTTCGCGTGCAATTTTCAAAGCTTCTTTAACTTTCATCTTACGTGGTTTTTTGCGTTCTTGACGGATATTTTGAAACATTCCTTGTAACTGGCTGGTCATTTCTTCCATGCCGGGCGGCGTGATGATTTCAACACCAATAGCACCACCTTGAGCCACTTCGATGTCAATTTCTTTCTCATCTAAATCACCTTCACGTAATTTTTTACGGAACACTTGACGTGCCGCTGAATCTTCTTTGTGATTGAGTGGATCTTCAGCGCCATGATCACGGACTGGTGGTAATAACACATCTAGAATACGTTCTTCGGCAAGATCATCCGCTTTGCCTTTCACGGTTTCCATCGACTTACGACGTAACATTTTAACGCCAATTTCCATTAGATCACGAATGATCGATTCGACATCACGACCGACATAACCGACTTCAGTAAATTTAGTTGCTTCTACTTTGATAAAGGGCGCATCCACTAATTTGGCTAAACGTCGGGCAATTTCCGTTTTACCAACTCCAGTCGGCCCGATCATTAAAATATTTTTGGGTGTAATTTCATGACGCATTTTTTCATCCAGTTGCATCCGTCGCCAACGATTGCGCAACGCAATGGCCACGGCGCGTTTCGCGTCGTTTTGGCCAATAATGTATTTATCTAATTCAGCAGTAATTTGTTTGGGTGTTAATGACATAAGTTTCTCAGTAAATGTTCTTTGTACATAATAAAAAGCGTTATAAAAAAGTAACTCGCTGATAAAATTTATTCCCCGTGGCTTGCCACGGGCACAAAGCAATGAGGTTTCTCCATTGAGTTTCTTATATCGAGTAGCGAGTTAGGAGAGAGTCTAAACGTTTATTTTAAGTGAAACAAGGCAAAAAAAGCATGTTTTGTAAAAATATTGGTCACTCCCGCAGGTAGTGTAGATGGCTGCTTGCTTAGCACTCAGTGAACCATCAAATTGACGTACGCGCAGTCGTATTTTTCTGACTTTTAAATAATTTTACTCATGGCGAACCCTCAAGGTGTAGGCGAAAATGTTCAACTGCGCTATAATGTACCCTAACTTAATAGATAAACTTTGGTAAATTTTAGGGGAAATGATGAAAAAATTGGCGCTCTTATTATGCAGCATTGGCTTTTGCTATATCCTCAGCGCAAATGCTACCGATCTAAAAACGGCGTTTACAGCCGCCCAACAATCGGATCCCACTTATCAAGGAGCCGAAGCAACCTATAAAGCCGCTCAAGTGACGTTAGAATATGGCCGAGGCAAATTATTACCTAATTTAGAATTAACAGGTTCATGGATGCACGCCAACTCAAATCAAAATACCGCAGCAGGTTATGGCGGCCCTACAGTAGTCTCTGCTAACACTACCACACCGACTAATACGCTCCAATATACCTTAGTATTGACTCAACCTTTATTTAACTGGCAAGCGATTGCGGGTTATGATCAAATTAAAGCCACCGTTAAACAAGCGGCTGCAACGTATGCTTTTTCCACGCAGGATCTAATCAATCGTACCGCAACAGCTTATTTTAATGTATTACAAGCGCAAGAAGTGTTGCGCTATACTGAAGCACAAAAAGCGGCCTTAAATCGTCAATTACAAGTTGCAAAACAACGCTATGAGGTCGGTTTAGATCCGATCACCTCGGTCTATGATGCCCAAGCCTCGTATGACAGCACGGTCGCTTTATATATTGCGAATGAAAATAGTTTAGCGAATCAAAAAGAAGCGTTACGCCAAATTACCGGTCAACTGTATCCTAACTTAGCTCGCTTGAAAGATGACGTTCCTTTATTACAACCGGAGCCTGCCAACATTGATGCGTGGACGCAACGTGCTGAGCAACAAAATGCGAATTTACAAGCGCAGCAGTTTGCCGTGATGGCCGCTGAAAAAAATATTAAAGTGCAATCAGCGCAAAATTTACCGGTGCTGGATTTAACGGGACAATATCAGTCAACCAACGTAACGCAAACTAATGTACCTGCTTCACAAACCACTTCTGGACCAGCATATGGTGCAAACCTTACGTTACCAATTTATGCGGGCGGCAAGGTCAAGGCCCAAACTGAACAAGCGCAGTATCAATATCAAGCAGCCGTTAATTTACTAGAATTTACGCATCGCCAAACCATGGCCAATACCCGCACCGCTTATTTAAGTGTTATCGCAGAAATTAGCCAAATTCAAGCTGATCAACAAGCGATCAAATCAGCAGCTGCCGCACTGGCTAGCAATGAAGCAGGTTACAAAGTTGGAACGCAAACTATCGCTGACGTGTTGATTGCACAAAGTAATTTATATAAAGCACAAACTCAATATGCAACCGATCGTTATGCGTACGTCACCTACACCATCGCGTTGAAAGAAGCCGCTGGTACGTTAAATGCGAATGATGTCGATCAAATCAATGCGTGGTTAACGGATGCACCGTTTACCGCGCCAACACCTGCTAAACCTAAAGTAGTCATAGCGAAGAAAGTAACGCATCCGGCTAAGCCTATTAAAAAAGCGATACTTCACCCAGTAAAAAAACCAGCGACGCATAAAGCACCGGTACACAAAACTCCGGCTCATAAAGCGGCAGTGAAACATCCGGCGCATCCGGTGAAAAAACCCGTGGTGAAACAAGCAGCAGCTGCTGC
>SHZH01000081.1 GCA_009692385.1 Gammaproteobacteria bacterium
ATCGTTTTTAATCATTGGCAATTACGATCCTGTTCAAGCGCAATGGACTTGGAGCCAGTTCCCCGCTCCAAGTAATATTAAAAAAAACTTGCAACTCAATGCAGGTTTCTCATTTTCTGAATTATCAAGTGTCAACAACAATCCCAATGCTGCAACGGGAGAAACGGCTTGGGTTGCTGTCGGGTATAGTGCGAGCATTATTGATAAAAAAATAACGAATGCTTCACCTCTAATCTATATTAACACTTCGCAAAATGCAGACGCGGCAAATTGGACCTTGATTGATCTGAGCACAACGAAACCCAAATTTGAAAGCTGGGAATTGGATAGTGTTACTTGGAATGGTTATAAATGGATAGCTATCGGAACGCGTTATAACTCAGACATCCCGCTTTACAAATTCCAACCTTTAGTACTGGTCAGTCTCGATGGTCTCAAATGGACGGAAGTGGTGGATGGACTACCACACCATTCATGGAGTGAATTGGTGCCCTTACTGTTTGCGGCTCGTTAAAATGAAACAAAAACGTATTCGCTGTGCGGTTATTGGTGTCGGCCATTTAGGCAAATTTCATGCTGAAAAATATGCGCAATTGCCCGAGGCACAACTGGTTGCTGTGGTCGATCAGGATCTGGCGCGCGCTGAAGAACTCGCTGAAAAATATAATTGCCAAGCATTAACCGATCACACCCAACTTATTGGCTTAGTCGATGCCGTGAGCATCGTGACTCCCACTCAAACCCACTATGACGTCGCTAAATTTTTCTTAGCGCACGGCATTCATAGTTTAATTGAAAAGCCTATAACGACTACCGTTAGTGAAGCAGATGAGCTTATTCAAATCGCTAAAAAAAATCACTGTCTAATTCAAGTAGGTCATTTAGAACGCTTTAACAGCGCGATCATCGCCTTACATAGTATTTTAAAAACACCCCGTTTCATCGAATCACATCGCATTGCTCCCTTTACACCCCGTGGCGCGGATGTCAATGTGGTACTCGATCTGATGATCCACGATATCGATTTGATCCGCTTTTTAGTCGACTCACCAGTACGTTCGATTGCTGCCAATGGCGCACCAATTTTAACCAACGAAATTGACATTGCCAATGCACGCATTGAATTTGAAAATGGGTGTGTCGCCAATGTGACCGCCAGTCGCGCGGGCATGAAACAAGAACGCAGCATGCGAATTTTTCAATCCGATGCCTATATCTCGATCGATTTACAAGAGAAAACTTGTTCAATTTATCGCAAAGGTAAAGGCGAAATGTTTCCGGGCATTCCTGAAATCAATAAGGAAACGTCAACTTTTCCGCAAAGCGATGCTATCCTGGCAGAGATCAGCGCCTTTATCCACGCTATTCAAACTAAAACACCCTCTCCTGTTTCTGGCGAAGCCGGCAAAGAAGCCTTAGAAATTGCCGCCCGTATTACTGAAATTGTAAAAGGAAATATTTTATGATGATCCCGATGGTTGATTTGCATCAACAATATAAAAATTTAAAAACTGATCTTGATGATGCCGTTGCAGAGGTGTTAAACACGGCACATTATGTTCTGGGGCCTAATGTGCACGCTTTCGAGCAAGAAGCTGCAAAATATCTTGGTGCCAACTACGCGGTCAGTGTAGCAAACGGTACCGATGCCTTACACTTGGCGTTGATCGCTGCGGAAATTGGACCTGGCGATGAAGTGATCACACCCTCCTTTACCTTTATCGCAACTGTTGAATCTATTTTGTATCGTGGTGCAATCCCAGTATTTATTGATCTTGATCCAAGCAATTTTAATTTGGATCTAAATCAATTAGAAAAATTAATTACACCTAAAACTAAAGCCATTATGCCGGTTCATCTTTATGGCAATCCGGTTGATATGACTCAATTAATGGATATTGCGCAGCGTCATAATTTAAAAGTAATCGAGGATGCCTGCCAATCATTTGGGGCGCGCTGGCAAGATAAAATGACCGGCACCTTTGGTGATTTTGGTTGTTATAGTTTCTATCCGAGTAAAAATTTAGGTTGTTTTGGTGATGGCGGTTTGATCACCACGAATTCACCACACTATTACCAAGAATTAATTGCGCTGCGTAATCATGGTAGTTACACGCGTTATCATCATGAAAAATTGGGCTACAATAGTCGCCTCGATGAAATTCAAGCCGCGATTTTACGAGTGAAGTTACCGCATCTCGATACGTATAATAAATTACGCCATCAAGCTGCGCAACGCTACACCGCGCTTTTAAAAGATATTGTAACCACACCGCAAGAATCAATCGCTTCAAATCACATCTATCATCAATACACGATCCTTCATCCGCAACGCGATGCGATCCAAGCAGCACTCAAAGAGGCCAATATTGCATCAGCGATTTATTATCCCATCCCGATCCATGAGCAACCTTTATTTAAAAATAAATATGCGCATCTTGAGTTACCGCACACTGAAGAATTTACCGCGAAGTGTTTATCGCTGCCGATGTTTCCGGAGTTGACATCAGAGCAAATCACTAAAATTTGTGATGTGATCAGAGAGACTGTTAAATAATTTTTCCCCCGCCCTAACCCTCCCTCGCAGCCTCACCTGTAGAAATTATTATTATGAAACCTGTGATCCTGATCGTGAAATACCGAGGGAGTAAGTCGAGGCAGCACCCAGTAAGACGCTTATTTATAGCTATGTACGACCACCTAACAGCAGTAATATACCGAATAATTTGGGTTCGTCTAATGAGCATTGGGGGCGTATGCTTGAAGTTACTCTACCTAATAAACTTAATGTACCTGTCATGAAAGAATTCAGAGAATTTTTTCAAACACAAAAAATAACCACTGATTTTAATCAGTATTTGAGTTGGAGACTGATTTCACTTCTTAAATCATATAATTATGTAGTACGTTGTGGCTTAAGATAGCGCCATTGCCCCTATAAATTATCCTTTTTTAGCTTTTTTGGCTGCTCTTTTTTCCTTGAGGTTTTTTGCTGCTGGTTTCTTTACGTCTTTCTTAGCGTCTTTATTACCTTTTGCCATTTTCATATCTCCTTGAGTGTTGTTAAGTCTGTATCTTAATGTAATTTTTCAGCGGCGTAAAATGTATTTTCCAAAAGGGTCGCAATCGTCATCGGTCCGACCCCCCCGGGTACGGGAGTGATCCAACTTGCCCGTTCTTTGGCAACGGCATATTCCACATCCCCCACCACACGCTGATCAGCAAGGCGATTAATACCGACATCGATCACGATCGCTCCGGGGTTGATCCATTCACCTTTGATAAATTCGGGTTTACCAATTGCCACGATCACTAAATCTGCTGCTTGCAGTTTAGCGACTAAATTTTTCGTATGCCGATGCGCAACCGTCACCGTACAACCGGCAAGTAATAATTCTGCTAGCATCGGTCGACCAACAATATTTGACACACCTACAATGATGGCATCCAAGCCTAATAATTTCACACCTGTTTCTTTTAATAAGGTCATAATACCTTTAGGTGTGCAAGGCTCTAATAAAGGACGGCGTTGCAATAATCGACCGAGATTATACGGATGAAAACCGTCAACATCTTTATCAGGTCGGATCGCTTCCATCACTAAATCAGCATCAATATGTCCAGGTAATGGCACTTGCACTAAGATGCCGTCGATCTTTATATTATTATTGAGTGTTTCAATTAACGCGAGTAATTCATTTTGCGTAGTGGTTGCGGGCAAATCATAACTTTCTGAATAGAAACCGACTTTGGCACACGCCGCTTTTTTATTACGGACATAAATGGCAGAGGCTGGATCGTCACCGACTAACACCACCGCTAAACCAGGGATCCGCTCACCATTAGCAACCCGTTGCTGCACTTTTTGCGCAATCGATTCTTGGATCTGCATCGCGAGTTTTTTGCCATCTAATAATTTTGCTGTCATGAACCTACTCACTCTGCGCTTTTAATTTAAAATACGACAATACTAACAATTGCCACAGACTAAATCTCAAAATAATATCCTGATAGTATATCGATTCTTCAAGAAAAGGCTAAAAAAAATTGACGAAACCTGCTAGTGTTAGTATCATCCCTGGCTCAGTCGGGGCATAGCGCAGCCTGGTAGCGCACCTGCTTTGGGAGCAGGGTGTCGAGAGTTCAAATCCCTCTGCCCCGACCATATTTTTGCCTAGTGATTAACTCGAACCAATTGAGATTTCGGCTAGGCGCACGAGACGCGAGACCGCAGAGTGTATTTAATAATACATCAGCAGCGAGCGACCGAAGTGCAACACCGCCCAAATCTCAAGTGGGAAGAGTTAAGGTGCCCGTAGCTCATCTGGATAGAGCATCGGCCTTCTAAGCCGAGGGTAGCAGGTTCGAGTCCTGCCGGGCACGCCAATTTTGGAGATCTTGGTCAGTAATTTTATCATGGTGGTCGTAGCTCAGCTGGTAGAGCCCCGGATTGTGATTCCGGTTGTCGCGGGTTCGAGCCCCGTCGATCACCCCATTTTTACTAAGTGATCAACCCTTCTTCTTTCATGGACTGAATAACCGCAGGTCGTTCTTTGATACGATCAAAATAATTCGACAAATTAGGCCAATCAGCTAGCGTAAGTTTAGCCACTCCTAACCAGCGTAAACACACAAAAATATAAGCATCCGGCAAGGTAAAATGTTTCCCTGCAATATAATCCCGATCGGCTAATTGTTTTTCTAGAATATTTAATTTACCTTTTAAGATCGTCAAAAAAATATCCGGCAACGCTGGTTCTGCCATTTTGTACGCAAAAAATGGTGTAAATGATTTATGCAAATCACTAGCACCAAAACTTAACCATTCCAATACGTGATAACGCTTAATCTCACCGATCGATGGACACAAATTATTTTTATGTGTATCCACTAAATATTGCTGAATTACTAAGTTTTCAGTAATTAATTCACCATTATCTAACTGCAAGGTCGGCACCGCGCCTTTGGGATTAATCGTATAAAAATCTGTCCCCTTTTCAGTCACCTTCGTTCCCAAATTCACCGCTTCAAATTCACACTTGATACCCAGCTCATTAATAATAATGTGAGTGCTCAACGAACACGCCCCTTTTGAATAAAATAATTTCATCCTAACCTCCACTTGTTAAACTAATCAATATCATATCGCATAATCAACGTTATATGTTAGAATTACTCCCCCTCATGGGCCGTTAGCTCAGTTGGTAGAGCAGTTGACTCTTAATCAATTGGTCGTTGGTTCGATCCCAACACGGCCCAATCTTTTAAATCAACAACTTACCGAAATTTTCGATTTTTAATAATTTTTCATGTAGACGCTATGTAGACAGTATGTCATGTTAGCCTAGGCTCTCGAATTTTTCCAAGCCATTAAATAAGATTCATAAATATTAATAACCAGAAATCGTCTTGCAGGTATGTTTAGAAAAAACGCTTACACGAATTATTTCTGTATTTTGAAAGAAGATTGGCTAGACAGAGGCAAATTAACCCTTAACTACCTAGCGCTTTTGTTTTTTAGGCATAATGACACATAACGAATAAATAAGAGACATAAGTCTTAAATCGGTATTACACATTCTGGATTAGGGCGCACTAAATTCGCATCGAGTGCATACAGTCCCACTGCAGCAGCTAAGTTGCCACAACTTCCATCCCAAGCAATTTTTGCCTCGGTAAGACTAACTTGTCCAAATAAATAATCTACGTCAACTCCCTGATATGTAGACTTTTTAATTACCGCGACTTTACTGGTACTAGAGATCCCACCACCCACACCATTCAACTGCATACCACTTGGATCAGGGCTTCCCATAATTGACAGTAGCAATTGATAGCCTTCTCCAATATGAAATGAGTCTGAAGGCAGGGGTTGATCCCAATATGAAATGAGTCTGAAAAAGGTTTAGTAACCGTTCATGATCGTAAGGATGAAAACGATGATGAACCTAGAAAATATAAAAACGGTGTCCGAAGTATCGGATTTTTTAAATGGCAGCCAGCCGGTCGTGTTTGAGGTAGCCAGCAGCAAGGAAGAACGGTATGCCTGGGTACGCAAG
>SHZH01000082.1 GCA_009692385.1 Gammaproteobacteria bacterium
ACTAAACAACACAAACGGAAACCCATATTCTTCCCCATGCCTATTCAGCCTATTAAGCAGGCTATCGAGTTTCGCGATGATTGGCATGGAAATATCCTCTTTGATAAAAGTAAATGAGGGGATGGCGGATTTGGATTGTACTGGAATTATACAGATTAATGAACCACAAAAAGCACAAAAATCACGAAATTTAACAATCTTCTTTTTCGTGTGCTTTCGTGCTTTTCGTGGTTTAAATTAATTTATTCCTAACTTGGCTTCTTAATCATCTCTTTCACATTTGCATCAACCGTCGGAAACTTCAACACAAACTCCGCAAAGTCTCCCATCTTAGTATGCAATTCAATATCCCCACCCAAATTTTGCATCACCATGCGGCAGAAGGACAAACCAATCCCCGTACCCACCGGAGTATTGGAATTAAAGGGCTCAAATAGTCTCTCTTGCTCTTCTTTGCTTATACCTTTAGCGGTATCTTTAAAATGCACATAATTATATTTTGGATCAGTAGTGAGCCAAATAAAAATTTCCCCTTTTTGCGTTTCGGCAATGGCGTATAGAGCATTTTTTAACAGATTGAAAATCACGTGGGTCATTAAGAGATCATCACCATGATATGTAAAATTATGCGCATCATTAAAATGGACTAACTCGAGTTGCTCGCTTGGGTTAAATGGATAACGTAGGAGAGCGGCTTTAATGCAGTGACTCATTGAGTTGGGCGTATAAACTTGTGGATTAATCGCAATTTGAGTTGCATTCAACAATAACGTGTCGATCACCGTATTAGAAAAATCCACTTCAGATTCAATATTAGCAATCACTTGTTCGATCTGCGTAATTTGACTGGGAAAAATTCTGGGTACGTTTAGTTTAGCTTCAGCAGCGGCGTTATAGCCCGCTAATAATCGTGGAATAAATATTTTAATGCCATTAGCGCCACCTTTGATTGAAAGGAGAGGAGTGCGTAATTCATGCGCGATGCTCGCGCAGACGGTGCGGACGGCTGAGAGTTGCTTTTGGAGTTGGAGATTTTGACGGTTTCGCGATATGTTTCGTGAAAATAATGCGCCAACGAATATTGTCCAAATATAAGTAATGGCTACTATTTTCAAGTCGTCAACATTAAATTGATTGTGTCCAACAATTAGATAGTGAATGACATATGCGGCAACTATTCCCAATACTAATAAAATAATAAAGCTGAGCCAATCCATTATTAGAATAAAGATAAATAAAAACAGCATTCCATTCATTAATGCACCAGCGTCATTATGCGTATCTAAGAGGTAATATGTTCCAAAAAATGGGATGTAAAGCCAGACAACAATGTACCAGTATATTGGGATTAAAAACTTTATTTTATTAGGCCAATATTTTGTAAAAATCAAAGGTACGCAAATTAAAAAAATTGTTGTTCTTAAAACAAAATGTGGAATTAAAAATGAGGATTGGTACCAGTGCCAAAAAGGAAAATAGCATAAATAATTAATTGTCGCATAAGCACCAAGCAACAAATACGGTGAGCCTGATTCAGTAACATGCTTTCGTAGAATATTGTTAAACTTAATAAAAAAATATTTCAAAGTATGAGCCGTCCTTATAAACTAGAGAAAAAATTTTCCGCGCTTTCCAATGGGAGATATCACACCTTTTATGATCGAAAAAAATTCTTCCGCTTCTGATAAAATAACCTTGACTGTAAATGTATCATTCCTCTCGAAAAGAGTTGAAAAATAAATTGACTGTCCGAAAGCATATGTTTTATCAATTAATTTTTCGATGGAATTTACATTATATGTGATGCGGTGGTTAAGGTCACTAAATTTATATTCGCGGGTATTTGATGTTTGAATATTAAAAGTTACACATTCAAGAAATTTAGGGTATTGCTTTAGAAAGTTGAAAACATCTTCATTCTTGTTTTTCAAGAAATCATTGTAAATATTGCATTGTTCGATAAGTTCAAGAAGAGCTTTTTGTATGGCATATTCAACATCAAACGAGCACCCCAGTCCCTTAATTGGCAAATTATAGTTGGAGCTATACGCAATAGCGCAAAATGTGTATACCTCGAACTCATTTGGAATAAAAATTATTTTCAAGTTTGAGCAAAAACAATTTTCAATATATGAAACAAGCTTATAAATCTTCTCTGAAAGTGATGTGAGCTGTATTAAAATAATTTCACTTTCCTTTGACGAAAGAAATGTTTTTATAATGAATAGCGACAGCGAGTCACGTTCAATTACTTCTAGCAAAGCTGTCTGAAGTGCCTCTTTGAATGTTGAGCCAATTGCGATTCCTGTACTTGTGCTAGATAGATAAATTTTCTCATACGGGAACGTATCATCCGGATATCTATGGGAAAGATAAGTTGGTGTGATTGAAACGGCTGGGATAAAAACCTCTGAGTCATTACTAACATTTTTTAATTTTATCCATGCCAAATTTTTTTTTTGAAAAGTCGTGTTTGATAGCAATTCAAGAGGGATTTTGTTTTTAATCAGCAGAGATTTGTTGATTTCTTGATAAGAACAAATGGTAGTTGGAAAATTAACTAGTGAAGGTACTGAAGTGTAATGTTCTAAAGCTTCATATATTGCACCTAGTAATGATTTTTTTTTATTACCTTTTCCAAAACCATAAGTTAAAAAATTGCCATTTGATATTTTGCATATATACGTTCTATAGGGCGCAGAGCCAATAGAATAAATTTTTCGTTCAAGATGCAATATACTTACGGTAGTCTTCCAAACCATGAGTTCTTTAATAAAAAGTTGGCGATTCATTTTAATCGTGGCTTCATGGAAATGTGAGGCAGAATGTCTAATGTTTCGAAGTGTGTAAGCACGATATTTAGTAAATTAATCTCATTATTTTTCTTAGATAACAAATTTACTTTGTTAAAATCGAAAGGCGTTATTGATAAGCTCATATCTATTGCTATTCTCTTTAACTTTTAAATTAATGATCGTGTACATTACAAATTGTCCAATAAACTCGTCTATTTTTATGAGGTCTTTTACGAACACTTCGGAAAGCTCAACACAAATTCCGTAAAAACTCTCAACTCCGACTTCACCTCTATTTTCCCGTGTAATCCTTTCATGATCATCGTGCAAAAAGCGAGGCCTACTCCGGTTCCTGTTTGTGTCTCAGTATAAAACGAATCGAAAATTTTTGCTCGTGTTTTTTCACTCATGCCTTTTGCAGTATCTTTGAAATGCAGTAAATTATATTTGCCATCGTTCGCTAGTTCCAGCGAAATAAAAATCTGTCCTTTCTGTTGTTCTTTGATGACGTGCAGGGCGTTTTTTAATAAATTAAAGATCACGTGGGTGACCATGAGGTCGTCGCCTTGAAAGGCAAAATCATGTGCGAGATCGACCTGTATGAGTTTGCGTTCTTCGTCGGAAGCAAAAGGGTAGCGGGCGATGGCGGCTTGAACGCACTGTGCAATTTGATTGGAACTGGTGGTGCTGGATTGAGTCGCTATTTCTTTGCTGTTGGCGAGCAGGGTGTCGATCATGGTGTTGGAAAAATTGATCTCGGCTTCGACGTTTTTGAAGACGCGCTCCATCAACTCAATATCGGGTAATTGGGGTGTCCCGAGATTGGCTGCTTGCGCGGCGTAGTAATTTTCCATGAGAATATCGTTGTAGCGTTTGATGCCGCGCGTGCTCATACGGATGGTAGCGAGCGGATTACGTAGTTCGTGCGCCATACCGGCGACTGTTCGAGTGGCAGCGAGTTTACGTTGCAACAAAAAATTTTGACGAAAGCGTGTAGCATTTCGAGAAAATAGAATTCCTACGCCAGTTGTGCAAATTACTGGAATAAGTAAGTGTGTGAACGTTGTTTGATCGAGATTCCACATTAATTTACCTTTAATGAGATACTCAGTTAGCATTCCACAAATAATGCCTAGTGGTACTAGTATTGCAAAGCTAGCCCAATCTAATACTAAACAAAGAATAAATATTGCTAAGACAATATCAATAGAAATATACGAATATTCATAAGATTCAAAGGCGGTATATGTGATCGCGCATATTTGAGTGCACATAACCGTAAAATACCAAAATAACGTATAGAATTTTTTCAGATTATGAGGCCAATATTTTCTTAATACCAAAGCAAGACATAAAAATGGAGCGAATATATGCCAATATACGCCCGGATAAGGCTCATTTATTTTGTGTGTAAAATACCAGATTGTAAAATACATAAAATAATTGAATAGTTCATAATAGCCATAGATCAGATACGGAAACCCATATTCTTCCCCATGTCTATTCAGCCTATTAAGCAGGCTATCGAGTTTCGCGATGATTGGCATGGAGATGTCCTCTTTGATAAAAGTAAATGAGGGGATTGTGGAGTCGGATTGTACTGGATCTTGTGCAAATCTAAAAATTCGATTTTAAATTAATTGATAGTAGCGAATATTTACGATTTACATTAAACTATTTACTAACGGGTGTTTTTCACCAACGCTTTAGTTGATTTATTCCATTAATGGTATACAGCAGTATGGGCAAGTTGGAGGCTTCCATTGCGCGGTTTCGTGCAATGTTGGATCATATTTCCAGACTGAAATTTTCGGCCAACATGTATCACATACGGAATGCGGTGTATCATGTGGTGTCTTAGGTCGGTATTCACATATTGTATTAGCAAGATTTATTGGATTGACAGAACAAAGCCAACAAATTGGATCTATTAGCACTACGGGAACTGTTGTTTGTTCTGATACCGCAGTAAGAGACGGCTGATTCGTAATTAACGGTGCCAAGCCTTGAATGTGTCTATGTTGTTGAATAAATTCCGAAGTTCGGCTAACCCCTTGAAAGTAAACATGACTTAGCGAAGCTCCGATTAGAAAGCAACCTACACATATAACTCCGCTACTCTTTATTATTATTGAGAGTGCTCCCTCTTTCAGCTCTGGTGGTACGCCGTAGGGATTATTCAGTAAGAGCCCGTATTTTAATATACCTCCCAAAGAAAGAGATATATCGATACTAGCGAGAATGCAATAAATCCACTCTATTCGCATTTTAATAACACCAGAGAGATAGCTTGTTGCTTTACTTTCATTGAGGTTTAGAATTAATAAAAAATAAGCCTTCATTTTTAGTGTAATATAGCGTTTCTGCTCATTATTACCCAATCCTTCCCCAAAATTTATTGCGGCACTCAATACTGAAAAAATGTAATAATTTAATAGTATCGTTATTTCCGCCATATTAGGCCTGCTATCATAATTGCTAATAAATTTGATCAGGCTACAGTAATAGTAGGGCTCATTTAAATGGTTACCTTGTGTCACAAAATCAAAAAGAAGACTTGGCCGCTCTAACCAGCGTCGAAGTGTCCATATATGTTGATTGCTTCGTAGTTCCCGCTTGTGATGATGATCTTGTAATTTAAGAGTACATGAATATAAAAGCTCCACGTTTTTAGCGGTAAATTGATAACTTCCATGGGCTTTAAAACAAAAATATCGCTGTAATTCATTCTCAATTGCACTTGCACAGGCCTGTAGGACTTGCTTATTAATAAAAGGAATTTGCAAGTCATCAAGTTTTACAACGTTATTTAAATCTTCTAATTGGTAGTGTTGTGCAGGCATAAGAGCATTAAACCGAATTATTAGTCTTCTGGCAGAATATCATACGCTCAAACTCAAAAACAGATCAACTTCGTCAGGGTGCAGCAGGAGAAGACTATAGAAGTATAGTAAGTTTCCAGGTTGCTTTTTACCTTCTGATGTTTTAAAGTTAATCCCTTGAAATAAAATTTATTAAGGACGATGGATCATGGCGATAAAATTCAACAAATTATTCTTAACGACCTTTCTCTTCGCGATATTTTTGCCTAGCTACGCCAGTTCATTT
>SHZH01000005.1 GCA_009692385.1 Gammaproteobacteria bacterium
ACTATTGAAGTACTGGCTTGGTTACTCCAACTCGCTCCACTCCACCCTATTTTTGTCGAAGTAGTGCTGAGATGGGTAATAATAAAATTAGGTGACCAGACGATATTTGGCACTGTGACGGCGCTCACGGCAGTTGCCGCATTAATAATTCCAGTGCCACACCGTCCTGCAGGTGCGCAAGTACGCATTGCATCAGCCGTAGTCGCAAAGGCAGTCACATTATTTTGCATGATCTGTAAGGCACGTGCCGGAGTCATCGTGGGATCAACAGCATAGAGTAACGCTGCTACGCCAGCAATATGCGGCGCTGCCATACTGGTGCCTTGATAAGCAGCATAGGCTGCAGCAGTCGTTGAATAAATTCCACTATCAATACCAAGATCCCCACCGGGGGCAGCAATTGCCACAGTATTTCCCCAATTTGAATAATACGCTTTCAGTTTAGTGGCACCCGTAGCCGCAACAGCAATCACATCACTACAATTAGCCGGACTAAAATTAGCCATATCACTATTATTATTACCGGCGGCAGCTATAGCCGTAATATTGTGATCCTGTAACAGTTTAAAGGCTACAGTTGCCGCCGCACCACACACCTCATTATTCCCGCCAAAACTCATATTGATTGCGACTACATTCGGCGCACTGGTTAAACCATTAAACGCAGTTCCTGTTAACCAATAAATAGCATTAATATAATCGACATCATAAGCACCGAGACAAGGTGCTGCACCTACACCACAATCATCTTCGCTGGTAAATTTAGTGAAAATATTAATCGGTAATACCTTGGCAGCCGGCGCCACACCAAAAATAGTATGTCCGTAAGCCAGCGCACCACTCGCAGCAACTGTGCCTGCGGTATGTGTTCCATGTGCACTACTATCATTACATTCGTTGACACCACACGATGGCGTAGCACCCAGCGACCATTGACCATTATTATTAAAGGTCACACCGGGGCGCAAATTAGGATCTAATGAGGCGTTAGCAAATACTCCCGTGTCTAACACGCCCACAATCACATTAGAATTAGCTTGCGTAATATTCCATGCATTTAATGCATCAATGCCACCTAGACCGGGGACATTCATATCCCATTGAATACTTTCCAAGTTACTCCCCAAGTGACTAGTAGGAAGCGACGCTTTCTTTTGAGTAAGGTGCAAGATCTGATTTGGATCAACATATTCCACACTGCCATCTTGTTTAATTAAATTTAAAATGGTGCTCATTTGTTCGATGGAATAGCAGGTTTCACGCGGTGCAAAGGGTTTGAAAAAAACCACGTACGCACCACCGGCCATTGCTTGCGAACGGGTAAATTTAAGCTGTGAAACCGTTGATAAATGATTTAGCCATGCGATACTAAGTGAATTGCTCTGCAGTAAATTTGATGGATTGTTTTTTAGTTTAATAATAAACGATGGCTGCGAACCTAATAGAATACAATCTGCTCCGGGTGCCGACATAACTGTGCTACTAATTAGCAAACTGAAAAACAAACAAATTATACGTAATAGCAACACAGATCTCCTTGTGTCAAACCACCCTGCTATTATAGCCATGATTACTCTGAAATACACTCTCATTTATGCATGAGGATGTGACTCAATATAATTTCGCGCACACGGGAAAGTTGTAATCTACTGTACAATATATTATCATGCACGCATGACACATAATCACGACCACAATCATAATAAAAAACACCCTCCTCATTCACATGATCACTCTGATCATAAGCACGATCTGGGCCACCATCATCATCCCACGCCACAAAATTTTACCTTTGCGTTTGCCTTAGCGATTGCACTGAACCTTGCTTTTACGATCATTCAAGCGGGTTATGCTTTCTATGCGCACTCAATGAGTTTATTAGCGGATGCGGGGCACAACTTAGGAGATGTACTGGGTTTGTCAATTGCTGCCATCGCGATGTGGTTAGTCGCTCGTAAAGCATCGGATAAGTACAGTTACGGTTTTAAACGCACTACCATTTTAGCCGCGTTGATTAATGCGCTGATTTTGCTCTGTGCCATTGCGGTGATCATGACTGAATCGATTCATAAATTATTCGAACCACAGATCGTCAATGAAAAAATAGTGATCATCGTTGCTCTGCTCGGAATAGCAGTAAATGGTGGTACCGCATTGTTATTTATGCGCGGTCAAGAGGATCTGAATATTCGCGCTGCCTTTTTACATTTAATATCAGATGCTCTCGTGTCGTTTGGCGTAG
Organism: Gammaproteobacteria bacterium; assembly: GCA_009692385.1. GTDB lineage: Bacteria > Pseudomonadota > Gammaproteobacteria > JABDGN01 > JABDGN01 > SHZH01. Next base: position 2,243 of record SHZH01000005.1, read on the forward strand.
TGGTAACCGGTGCACTACTGTTATGGACACATTGGTACTGGCTGGATCCGATCATCGGTATTTTAATTGCGATCACGATTTTCTTTGGTACTTGGCGTTTGTTACGCCAATCGGTTGATATGATTTTAGATGCGGTACCCCACACCGTTGATCGCCCGAGCATTGAGCGTTACTTATTATCTGAACCGAATATCATCGCGATCCATGATCTACACATCTGGAGTTTAAGCACGAAAGAAACAGCTTTAACGGCACATTTATTAGTGGCGAATGAACCGGCATTTACTGACGCTCAACTGCACGAAATGCACCATAATTTAGAACACCATTTCAAAATTAAACATTCCACTTTGCAAGTCGAACATGAAGGACAAACGGATAACTGCCAGCGTTCAGAAAAATGTAATTAATCATGCACCTGGACTCAAATCAAATAAAGTTGGGCCGTCCGCGATTCGAACGCGGGACCAATTGGTTAAAAGCCAACTGCTCTACCGACTGAGCTAACGACCCATAAAAGCAGGCGATATGATACCAGTTTCCCTAAACTTGGCAAGACTCTATTTAAGTTGGCGTAGTTTATTCGTCGCTAACGTCGCTGCTGACGAATCCGGATACTTGCTAATGATCTCCTGCAGTTTCTGTTTAGCTTGCGGGATCTGATTATTCTCGATGGCAATCAGCGCTAATTTTAGCTTCGCATCGGGTACTTTATTACTAGTAGGATACTGGGCAATTAACTGCTGAAACATCGTCGCTGCTGCGGCATTTTTGCTTTGTGCGCTCAACACTTCAGCTTGCCAGTAAATGGCATTGGGGACGTAAGTACTTTTGGGATATTGTTTAACGAAGGTTTGTAAGGCTACCAGTGCTTGATCGTACTGTTGCTTTGATAATAAATTATAGGCATTTTGATACGCCGTTTGATCATCCAAGGTACTCAGCGGAACTGTTCCCGTTGCAACTGGCACGGCTGTCGCCGCTTTTTTGCCACCTTCTAACACTGTCACGCGTTTATCCAGATCTTGATAATATTTGCGTTGTTGATCTTGTAATTGCTGTAATTGATGACGCAGAATTTCATTTTGACCTTGCAAAATTTCGACATTTTGTTGCAACTGATTGATCCGATCGAGCAATTGCATTTGTGTTTGCGCTGCCACCATCTGTTCCAGACGAGCGATGCGTTGCTCGCTACTCATACTCGCTGTATCGATCGCAGATACTGCAGTTGAGCTGCTATCGGTAATGAGCGGTTGTTGCGTTTGCGCATCTTGTGTAACATCCACGACAGGCACTGCCAATGCGGTATTTGCTAACAATACGCAACTACCCATTGCAATGATAGTTGCGATAAATAATTTACGACGTTTTAAGTGCATCATTATGGTAGACATCCTGACAGTTACTGGTTTTGCAATAGAGTAATACAACGCGACGATTTTTCGCGTAAGCTGCATCGGTATGTGCTGGATCTTCCGGTTTTTCCGCACCGTAACTCACCATCTTAATTTGATCCCTATTCACACCATTGGCTTTTAAAATATCCGAAACACTTTGAGCGCGACGCCAGCCCAAACCAATATTATATTCACGACTACCGCGTTCATCGGTATTACCCGCTAATAAAACGATTTGTTTCGGATGTGCGACTAAAAACTGCGCGTGTGCTTTCAACGAATCCATATCAGCCGGATGGATCGTGGTTTGATCATAATCAAAATAGTAAGTGTTGTTTTTTAGTAAACGTGCTTGCGTTGCGGCATCGGCACTGGAGAAACCACCATCACCGCCCACACCGGCAGTTTGTGTACCATCGGTACCGCTGCCATTGGCCTTCCCGTCTTTATTACCCGTCGAGCTACACGCAGCGAGTAAAATGATCAAGCTAGTTAGTAAAGTTATTTTTAAATATTTCATATTTTCTCCCATTTAAATCTCATTAATTGATATCTTTGTAGGTCGGCTTAAGCGCAGCAAGCCGACAAGCTTATTGCAATTTTAGTTTGCCTGCTTGCTTCGCGTAAGCAGGCCTACCTATTTTAATTACCTAGATAGGGTGACCAGGATGGTTCGCGCACATCACCTTCTTCCGATGGTAAGGTTAAACGCACCCGGCCATCACTTGACACCATCGCCAGCTCATCTTTCTGACCCGATTGTTGCAACGTATACACGATCATACTGCCATTCGGTGCCATGCTGGGCGACTGCGCACTACCTACCATGGTGAGTACTTGAATGGTATTCGTCGCTAGATCTTGCAAGGCAACGGCAAAACGACCTTCGGTATCCTCACCACGATGCAACAATAATATACTATTGCCGTCGGGAGTAAAGCTCGCTTGTGCATTATAATTGCCACTAAAGGTCATCCGTTGTGATTTGCCACTCGCTAGATTAATTAAATACACTTGTGGCGAACCACCTCGATCGGAGGTAAATAATAATGACTTGGCATCTAATGACCAACTGGGCTCGGTGGTGATCGCATAATCACGTGTCACTTGTTGTAATTTACCCGTGCTTAAATTGGCAATATAAATATTGGGTTGTGCCCCTTTAGACAGAACGATCGCTAATTGCGTACCATTCGGAGCGAAGGCAGGGGCACCATTAATACCCGCAAAATCACTGATCAAACGACGTTTTCCAGTGACGATATTGCTGATAAAGATCGCGGGCAAACGTTTTTCAAACGACACATATGCTAATTGTTTACCATCCGGTGCCCATGAAGGCGACATGATGGGTTCCTTGGAAATAAGTACGGGTTGTGGATTGAAACCATCATAATCAGAAATCATTAATTTATACACACTCGGTTTTGGTGTGGGATGCTGGACTGATACATAAGCGAGCTTAGTGGAAAATACGCCTTTATCACCGGTAATTTTTTGATAAATCATATCGCTGATGTGATGTGTGAGTGGCCGTAAGCGACTAGTCGGTACGGTGAAATTTTCATTGAGTAGCACGTGCGTTTGATCAACAACTTGTGGATTAGCACCCGGCTGGCTTTGATTTTTGTAGACATCGATTAAGGCAAACGAAACTTGGTATTGTTGATTTGCTAAAGCTTTGACACTGCCAATTACGACATAATTGACCCCTTGTTGTTGCCAATAGACATAATTCATTTCACTAACGCCGTGTGGAGTTTGTTTTTTTGTATCGCTAGTGCTGGCTTTAAAATGGCCGCTATTATATAAATCGTTCGTGATAATAATGCTGACATCCACACCTGATACCGGTACTGATTGTGCAAACGGTACGATCGCCATCGGTATGGCGCTGTCAACTCCCTGAGTTAACACTAAATGTAAAATTGCCCAGGAGGGACTGGTGATTAAAAAGCCAAATAAAAGAAAACATATTTTTAAATAACGATTCATGATAACTCCAAATTATTGGGAAACAATATTATCTGGTTTTAAGGTTAATCTAAACTGCTTAAATTCAGCAAACGCTTGCGGATCCTGAGGAACCGGCAAGGGCGATGATTTATAAACCGCCGCCACGGCTGAACGATCAAAATTAGCCGAACCACTACTCTGCGCGACTGTCACATTTAACACGCTGCCATCCGATGCTAAATTAATCAGTAAATCAGTCGATAAATTTTTCTGTTTATCATTCACGATCCAGTTGGGATAAATTGCGTTGAGAATTAACGCATTATACTTATTCACAAGACCGGCAACGCGTTTGGCATTCGCAGCGGCCAACTCTTGCTGTTCAGCTTGTAATTTTTGCTGTAGTTCTTGTTGGGCTGCCTGTTGTTTTTGTCGTTTTAGATTTTCTTGGTCTTGCTGCGCTTTTTGCTGGGCTAATTTCTGTTGTTGCTGTGCGGCTTGCTGTTTTTGCTGCGCTAAAAGTGCTTTCTCGGCTTTTACGGCCGCCAAGGCTTTTGCGGCACGTTCAGTTTCTCGCTTTGCTTCTAAACGTTGTTGGGCAGCCTGCTGTTCACGTGCTTGCTGAGCCGCTTTTGCCGCTGCTTGCTGTTGTTGTAAATGCGCTATTTCTTGATCAACTTGTGCTTGATTAACCGTTACGGCTTTTACAATATTAATTTGTTCAGGTGCCGCGGAAGGCATTGAAGTCGGCTGGCTGGAAAAACTAATCGAAAAGAAAATGAAAATAAACACCACAACATGCAGCAAAATCGCGAACAAAAAGGGAGTCAAAAAACGTTTCTTCACTGAAGATCACCTACATTAATGCTGATTATAATAGCAAATTTTTACTATTTATGCTGAATTTTGTTATGATCTTACTGGCGCCTCATAATTTAGGAGAATTCCCACATGTCACATCAACCTTATATTTTAGTTCTCTATTACAGCCGTTACGGTGCCGTCAAGAGCCTGGCCGAAGCGATTGCTGAAGGAGTGGAAAGCATTTCAGGAATGAGTGCTCGTTTACGCACGGTCCCACCTGTAACGACCAACATCAATAATACGACGGAAGCCATTCCAACGAGCGGCGATTTGTACGCCGAATTAGACGACCTGCGCCATTGTTCGGGGCTGGCCTTAGGCAGTCCAACTCGCTTTGGTAATATGGCGGCACCCTTAAAATATTTTTTAGATCAAACGTCTGAGCTGTGGGTAAGCGGCGCTTTAGCTAATAAACCCGCTACGGTCTTTAGTTCATCAGCCTGTTTACATGGTGGCCAAGAAACCACCTTACTGACGATGATGATGCCCTTACTCCATCATGGCATGCTTATTATGGGCGCACCGATCACCGAAGAAGAATTGCACACTTCAAATGGCGGCGGTACGCCTTATGGCGCAACGCATGTCACCTTTGGTGACAATCAAAAAGTATTGAGTAAAGAAGAACGAAGTTTAGCGGTGAAGGTCGGTAAGCAGTTGGCGCACACAGCATTGAAACTAAAGTCCTAGAACTTCTTTCGCAAACGGGATCGTCACGCGTCGCTGTTGTTGCAGCGATGCGTGATCTAATTTTTCTAACGCGATAAACAACGCGTCTAAATCACGCGGCCAACGGCGTAATAAAAACTCTCCCACTTCAGCAGGCAGTGACCAACCTTTTTCTTTTGCGCGTGTGATCAATACGGCTAATTTCTCTGCTTCACTTAAAGATTTTAATTTAAAAATAACCGCGTTTTTTAAACGTGATAATAAATCGGGTAACTGAATAGCCAGATGTGCGGGCGCACAATTGGCGGTGATTAATAAATGCTGCCCCGTTTGCAAACCCCGATTGTATAAATGAAACAAGGCTTCTTCCCATTCGGCTTTTCCCGATAATACAGTGATATCATCTAATACTAATACCTCATAGTTTTCTAACGACTCAAAAACAGTGGGTGCGTAATTTACTATTTCCGCTAATGGTAAATACATCCACGTTAATTTTTTTTGTTCTGCTTGATGACAATAGGCGTGAGCAAGATGCGTACGTCCCGAATGGAGATCACCCCAGACATAAATAAAAGTATGTGTGGTTTCCACCAAGCTAGCATTTAAATCATGAGTTATCTGCTCATGACCATAAAAATTTTGCAGTGTTGCTTCGCTGCGCAATTTAAGGTTTAAGGTTAATTGTGGTGCGAATTTTAAGGTGTCCATTGATATACGAGCGTTTCAGTAAAATTATTTTGCACAGTAGTGCTACTGGGAGTAGGTGTGGTCGGTGTACTTAATGGCGCTGGCACATCCCCAGGTGAATTTACCCCAGGCGAATTTAATAGGGCAGCAACAGGTTGCACTTCGGGCTGCTTTACGGGCGTCAAGGTTGGATCCAGTGCAATGGATTTTTGTAGACTCGCGCTATTGCTCGCTAAGCCTAGCTGAAAAGTTGCTTGTTGCCGCGCCAATGCGAGCAGTGTTACTTTTTTCACGACCGCTATACGTTTCAAATAACGAGTGACGCGTGCATAGTCACTTAAATTAGCAATGCCATTAATTTGGATCTTTACGATCGTATGTTGACTGGCAGCTGATAAGGCAAATTGTTGCGATAGCATGCTAACTAATTTGTTCATCCCTTGGGCGATCATGTTATTTAAATCCGCATCTTGCACTGACCAACTTTGCGGTGCATTGGCCGTAACTAATGTCCACAAACTAGTCCATTGATTATTTTGTTGTTCGATATTAATCATGACTACGGCATTGCTACCATACCGTACGGATGCTTGCACCACCGGCGCAACAAAGCGACCCGTCACATCTGTCACGGATAATTGATTTAAATCATTTAGATCTAAAATAGGAAATAAAATGGGTAGTCCATAGATCTGTGCCGATTTATCAAGCGCAATGAGGATCGGACTCTCATCACTCGCGCTTAATAAGCGTTGCTCTGCATTTACCGTAGTTGCTATCCAAAAAATAGTTAAGGGTCGATCTTGACCCCAAATCGGTAGTTTTGCAGCTAATAAGCTGCGATTAATTGCTTCTGGATCAAATTGCACTAACAATTGATAAGGATAGGTTGCATTATTAGCATCCGTATTAGTTTGATAACTGTATTGTTGGATATAGGTTTCAGCCTGAGCGGCATTGGTACGGATCCGCGCATTCTGCATGACCTTGCCATTGCCTGTTACTTTGATTAGTACCGATTGATAGGCCTCTTTAATGGCAGCAGGACGGTCGCTGGAATTTTGTGACGCTACGGGGATTTGCGCGTTATATAAATTAGGCACGACCGCTGCCTTGCTGGCGATCCCCATAAGCATTAATAAAGAAAAACAAATTAATTGACAGATTTTCATAGCGTCCAAGTTTAGCATGGAGCCTATATAGATTGCACCTATTCAGGTAATCTTTAATATTTCCTTAAGGAAAATCTGCTATCCTCAGTCAAAATAATAGTAAAACAATATGTATCCGCGTTCACCTCTAAAACAACTTGCTTTGATAAGCGACCAAACTGCTATTGACGATGCTCAAATCGTTTTGGGGTTCAATATTTCATCTGATGACAAGTATTTGCTAACCTACACCGATAATGGGAATGTGAATCTGTTCGATATCTCGGCACTACAAAAGATAGCGCCACTGGAAACAGACAGTTCTCAACTGAATAATTATATTTGATCAATCGACGATCACGATGAAAAACATCCACCTCAAATAATTTTCCCCATTGCCGATCAAGGACTCCCAGAAATGTTGGTCGTGATATATACACGTAAGGATACGATTGAATTCTGGGATCCATTGGCAAATAATCCCTATTTTACTATCCCATCAAACAATAGCTCGGTCAGACAATTTCACTTTACGGCTGCATACTCGAAAATACTCATCGTAACTGAGAATGATTTGAGTATATTTGATTTAATTTCCAAAACAAAAACTAATTTAAGTATTAGCGAGCCGGCTTTGAAAAACTGTTCTATTCAGACTTGCCATTTTACAATTCAGAAAATGAACAATATCCAATCGATCGACTGCTCACCCAATAATCCTATTTTCAACGTCATGCTAGAATCAGGCCACGTTGATATACATTGTCTTCGGACGGGGAATTTGTTGACTTCAATACGTGATCCTGATCTCGCACAAGGTGGAATGTCTGGCGTGTGTGCAAAATTTTCTCCTGACGGATTCAGCATGTTTACTTTGCTAGATGTAATGAGTTGTATTAAATGTTGGAGCATAGGCTTAACGCCGTTTATTGGTTTGGGCAATATCATCACAATAACAAGAAATCGGCAACGAGCTATCGGACCTAAATCTAGATTTGTACCCGAAATAGAAAATGTATCAAAAAGACCACGTATAAGATAGACTTCTTCAGAAAGCGATAATGATTGATTCTCAGAATAGATTCTTCTAATATGGCTAACATGAAAAATATTTATTTTATTTCTGATTTACATCTGCAAGCTACTGAACCGAAGATCGTTCATGCTTTTTTATATTTTTTAAAAGAATATGCGGCACATGCTGAATGCTTATATATTTTAGGTGATTTTTTTGATGCCTGGATTGGTGATGACGACAAGACGATCCTGGTTAAACAAATTAAAAATGCTTTACAATCACTCACGCAATCCGGTGTGCCAGTTTGTTTTATGCACGGCAATCGTGACTTTTTAATGGGTCAACGTTTTGCAAAAGAAACCGGTGTCGAATTATTAGCTGATCCGACCCTGCTCGAACTCCATGGAAAAAAAATATTATTAATGCATGGTGACTTACTGTGTATTGATGATCTCAAATACCAACAATTTCGCGCTAAAGTACATGATCCTAAATTTCAAAAACGGGTATTATGCTTACCGTTGTTTGTGCGTCGGGCTTTAGCTGGATGGGCGCGTTACAAAAGTAAAAAACATACTGATAAAACGGATCGGATACTGCAAGATGTCAATCAAGCAGAAGTATTGAAAGTGATGCAACACTATGATGCGGATATCTTGATCCATGGCCACACCCATCGGCCTGCTTTTCATGAGATCGATTTAGATAATAAAAAAGCGCAACGCATTGTATTAGCCGCTTGGCATGATGCCGGGCATTATTTATGTTTAGATCCAAATGGAACGTTTACGACTGGATCCCTGCCTACGCAGGGATGACGTAAAAAAAGGGATGACCGATAGACATTTACTCAGCTTCCCGGGTTGCTTTAGCGACTCGCATATTAAGCAATTCATAAAACAAACCAAAACCCATAACAACAAATACATATTCCGGACTGACAAACACGTTAAAACCAACTAAAACTAGCTCGGCGCCAACAAAAAGTAAAATACATAACGCTAACATTTTGATGCGCACGTTACTCATAATAAAGCGACTGAGGGGTTCGCTGGCAACCATCATTAAGATCACTGCCAAAATAATTGCTGCCGCCATAATTTCATAGTGTTTCGCGATCCCCACTGCCGTGATCACGCTATCTAATGAGAACAAAACATCAAAAAACATAATTTGCAAAATGACCAACCAAAATAATTTACCACTCTTTTTTGGTGCTTCGGGTTCGGGACGTAAACAGGCTATAATTTCTTGAGTCGCTTTGATTAATAAGAAAATACCGCCGCAAATTAAGGTGATATCTCGGATCGAAAACACTAAATCACCTAGCTGCAATATTGGTTGGGTCAATTTGGCTAACCAAAAAATAACACCTAGTAAGCCTAAACGCATTATTAAAGCTAAAAATAAACCTACGCGTCGCGCAATTTTTTGATGTTGCTGATGTAACCGATTGGTCAATAGCGAAATAATAACTAAATTATCAATACCCAGAATGATTTCAATGATACTCAGTGCCAATAAGCTGATCCATGTATCCAATGATAAAAATATTTCCACTTTGTCCTCTAGCAAGATTGAGTTCTCTACCTCGACAGTATACCATCGGTAAGATGAATACTCTAACTCTGATCCGGCCTGATGATTGGCATTTACACTTACGTGATGGCGATAAACTAGCCTGTACCGTAGCTGACAGCGCTCGCCAATTCCAACGAGCGATTATTATGCCTAATCTGTTACCCCCCATTACCACGGTAGCATTAGCTGAAGCGTATCGACAACGAATTATTAAGCATATTCCCCCTGGGGCTAAATTTGAGCCTCTGATGACGCTTTATCTAACTGACAATGCTGATGTGAAAGAGATCATCTCGGCGGCCGCTCACCCCTCTATTCAAGCGGTCAAACTCTATCCTGCTGGTGCAACCACTCACTCTGAATTTGGCGTGACTAAATTAGAAAACATATATTCGGTACTCTCTGCGATGGAAGAGCACCAGTTACCACTTTTAGTACATGGTGAAGTCACGCACGGTGATATTTTTGATCGTGAAGCGATATTCTTAGATGAAGTGTTAACGCCGTTAATGAAAAGATTTCCCAACTTACGCATTGTATTAGAGCACATTAGCACGAAAGCTGCGGCGGATTTCGTTAAAGATGCATCCACTTATTTAGCAGCAACCATCACACCCCATCATTTACGTTATACCCGTGATCAACTATTAGTCGGTGGCTTAAAACCACACTATTATTGCTTGCCAATTTTAAAATGTGCTGCCGATCGGGAAGCGCTCATTGCCGCCGCAACCAGCGGCAATCCAAAATATTTTCTCGGTACCGATAGCGCTCCGCATAGCATTGCTAATAAACAAAGCAGCTGTGGCTGCGCTGGTATTTATAATAGCTTTGCTGCCCTACCCTTATATGCTGAAGTATTTGCTACTGCTAATGCGCTCGATAAACTCGAAGGCTTTAGCAGTTTTTATGGTGCTGATTTTTATAGACTACCTCGCAATACTGAAACCCTCACCCTTATTCAAGAATCGTGGGAAATTCCCGAGCAATTAGCATTTGGTCATGAACAGGTCATTCCTTTAGGTGCGGGCGAATGCTTATCTTGGCGGCTTTCATGACGATTAAAGTAACGGCGATGAATGAACGTTTTCGGGGCTATTTACCGGTGGTGATCGATATTGAAACGGCAGGATTTGATCCCCAGTATGATGCCTTATTAGAAATAGGTGCGGTCATTTTGGAACTGGATGAAAATGGGATCATTAAACCGGCGCACACTCTGCACGAACATGTTATTCCTTTTCCAGGTGCTAATTTAGATCCTGCGGCGTTAGAATTTACGGGCATTGATCCGGACCACCCTTTCCGTTTTGCCAAAACTGAGCGCAAGGTACTCTTGACACTTTTTGATGAAGTTTTTCACGCGCTAAAAAAGCAGCAATGTCAGCGTGCCGTTTTAGTGGGTCACAATCCCGCTTTTGATATCAGCTTTTTAAATGCTGCCATTGCGCGGTGTAGTATCAAAAATAATCCTTTTCATAAATTTACCACCTTTGATACCGCCACGCTGAGTGCCTTGGCGTTTGGTCAAACCGTATTAGCCAAATCCGTAGCTGCTGCGGGCATTGCCTTCGATCCCAAAGAGGCGCATTCCGCGCTTTACGATGCCGAGAAAACAGCAGCTTTATTTTGTAATATCATCAACAATGTGACGTATAGGTGATTGCTAATTAGCTTGATTAGAAAGTCACATTCATACGCGCTAAAACGGTGTCATTTGCATTCCCAGAGCCATACCAGACATTTGCAGGATATAAATTAGAACCATTAATGGCATAGTCAGTTGCGGCGTAATCCTGATCATGCATATATTCAAATTTAAGAGCAATATTAGGTGATAACACATATTTATAGCCTATCAGCATTCTTGTTTTCGGCATCGAAAATGCGTTGCCAATTGCAAAAAGTTGCACAGCATCCTGCGAACCTTGATAACCAAGACTAATAGTTTGCGCATGCTGTGTAGGCAAGGTGTAGTTTGCTTCCACGGCATATGCCGTCAATTTAGCACCGTGTCCATTGAAAGAATATACATTTGAATTGAACGCACTGATCATTCCAACATAATCAGTCACAATCGCCAGAGGACCAAAATTATAATTGGCGTGCAAGGCATAACCAGGATGTTGCTCATCGGGGTATTGTGCGGCCCAACCATCAGGACCCATTGCGCCACATGTGCTTAGAGAGCTGATTGCTAAGCTGTCTGCCAAATTTGCAATATAATCTGCATAAATATTCCAGGCTTGCAGGTTGTTGCTTTGGGCGTAACCTAATTCTGCGCCCCAACCATGAATTCTATTTTGGCTGTTTAAATTTATGCTACTACCCGCCGCTCCATAAGGATTACCATTATAACCATAGGCATCTGCGTAGATGCCCGGTTCTGAGATAGCACCGACTGTTATGGCGGTAGCATTGGTAAAACCTAGATCTTCAGTTAATGGATGCGTGATAACAGTATACTGTTGAGCGGTAAAATTTAAGTATTGACGACCAATCTTTGTGAATATCGACAAGGGTGCACCTTGCTGAAAATTATTTAATTCGGCATAGGCTTCTGTAAAAAATATGTCTTTGACGCCAAAACTACTGCTGGTGGGCGTGTTACTAAAATCAGGCGCATACGCTGTGGCGATGTGAACCCGTGCCCAGTCAGTAACTTGCGAATCAAAATAAACTTCCGAGGTCGCCAGGTTAAGCGTGGTTTTACCTTTGTTGTTGGGCGAAGTATCACTATAAGGCGATATCGGATAGCCTGACGCATTATTAGGCGTATTCGCTCGCTTGGTAAAATAACTTGCCTGGATGGCAACATACGCTGAAAGATGATTTTTTTGATTTAAGACGACACCGTGAGCATTATCTTCGTTTCGATTTATGATGCCTTCCCAAAACGTAATAATAGCTGGCGTTGCTGGTGAAAATGGCACTTCAGCATGAACATACGTTGCTGCAAATCCCTGTGTTATCATCAAAGCAATCAGTAATTTCAATTTCATTATTTAAATATCTCCGGTAAAAATAGTTAGGAATTTACTAAAAAAAGCCCGACATTACGTCGGGCTTTTTTAACTCATATTACAGATTAGAACATTACATTCAAACGTGCTAATACGGTGTTATTACTCCCATCAGAGCCCGGAAAAGAACTTATTGTACTGCTTGTAGTACCTGTACCACTCGTTGCAACATCGCTCTTCACATAATCTTTGTCATACATATATTCAAATTTCATGTTGACGTTGCTCGTAAAAGTATATTTATAACCGGCAATGACTCGGCTTTTTGGCATAGAGAAAGTATTGCCTAAACCATAAAATTGCACTGCATTTCCGGAACCTTGGTAGCCTAGACTAATCATTTGCGCTTGTTGTGTTGACAAGGTGTAATCAGCTTCTAATGCATAGGCTGATAAATTAGCACCTTGACCATTGTATGAATAAATATCTTGATCAAAGGCACTGACCATACCGACATAGTCAGCAATCACGCCAAAGGGACCCTTGTTGTAGTTGGCATGTAAAGCAAAACCAGGACGTTTTTTATCGGGATAAATTGAGGTCCAGGTAGTGCTCCCTTTTGCATAATAACCTATGTTATCAGCAAACGATAAAGTGTCCGTGATATTTGCAATATAGTCCGCATAAACATTCAGACCTTGTGTCGCATTGCCCATGGCATAGCCCACTTCAGCGCCCCAACCATGGATCGTGTTACTACTATCCGTAACTGCAGGGCTACTATAAGTATTGCCCGTACCATAAGGACTACCATTATAGCCATAAAAATTGCCATATAGACCATTTTTAGCGATAGCGCCAACCGTAATCGCCGTGGCATTACTCAATGCTAAATCATCCGTTAAAGGCTCGGTGATCGTATTGTGTTGTATTGAACCAAAGTTCAAGTATTGACGACCTATTTTGGCAAACATCCATACTGGGGCGCCTTGTTGAAAATTGTTTAATTCTGCATATGCTTCAGTAAAAAACATATCTGTAGTACCATAATTGCTAACTGAAGTTGTAAAATCAGAGCCATAGCTTGTTGCAACGTGAGCACGCGCCCAGTTAGTGACTTCTGAATCAACATACAATTCCGCATTCGCTAAGCTAATTGCAGTATTGCCTTTATTGTTAGGTGAGGTATCGGTGTAGGGAGAAGTAGTAGTAGTAGTCGATCCGCGTTTTGAGGTATAGCCCGCTTGCGTCGATACCGCTCCAGATATATGATTTTGTTGGTTTAACACAACACCATTCGCATTATCTTCATTACGATCCACGATACCTTCCCAAAAAGAAAGAAGACCAGCTGACATCACCGTAGTCGTGTCGCCAGTAAGCTGTGGTGTGATTGTATCAGCATGCACATATGTACTTACTAATCCCATCATAACCATTGAGCCAACGAGTAATTTTAATTTCATACGTTTATATCTCCATAAAAGTTTTTATATAATTTAAGAATAGCCACTATTTCGTAATGAATTCATTTATGAGTAAATGAAACCAGGGCGGATCATAGACGGATGTTTCTGACTTTGCAAGCTTTTCTTAAGTTTCTCTTAATAAAAGTGTATAAGGAAAGTACAGATAGGATGGTGTAGGGGCACGTTGCGCGTGCCCTTCCAGACGTTAATTCGTAATTCATGGGCCAGCGCAACGTGCCCCTACAAACGAGAAAATCATCCTTTCTTCTTTAAGCTCTTAGCATTCTTTTTCAAATAGGCCGCAACGCCTTCAGCATTCGGCTTCATTGTATCTTTGCCAGGTTTCCAGTTAGCGGGACACACTTCACCGTGCTCTTCAACAAATTGCAAGGCATCCACTAAACGGATGAACTCTTCAATATTACGACCCAAAGGCAAATCGTTCACGATCTCGGCACGTACCTTACCTTTGGTATCAATGATAAAGGTTGCCCGGAAAGCAACACCGGCTTCAGGATGCTCAATACCATAGGCTTGCGTGATGCTGTGTTTGATATCGGCAACCATGGTGTATTGCACCGGTCCAATACCACCCTCACTGATCGCGGTATTACGCCAGGCATTGTGGGTAAACTGCGAATCGATCGAAACTGAAAGCACTTCAACTTTACGTTTTTTAAATTCGTCCATTTGCGCATCCAAGGCGATTAATTCCGAAGGACAGACAAACGTAAAATCTAAAGGGTAAAACATGATCACGGCATATTTACCTTTAGTTGCTTTTGCAAAATTATAATCACCGACGATTTTGCCATTACCTAGTACCGCAGCAGCGGTAAAATCAGGGGCAGCACGACCTACTAATACACTCATTATTTTCTCCTATTTTAGTTAAATGTTTAACACCAATTCCCCTCTCCCGTTTATACCCTCAAGGGCACAGGCGGGAGCGGCTAGGGTGAGGGTTCTATTTCAGTACGGCTTCTAACTTAGTCTGCAATTCACCACTTTCAAATTCTTCTTGCACAATATCACTGCCACCGACTAACTCGCCACCAATGAATAATTGCGGAAACGTCGGCCATTGTGATTGGGGGCGTTTGGGTAAAGTGACACGAATTTCTGGATGTTCCAAAATATTGACCGAGGCATATTCCACCCCACAGGCATTCAGCACACTCACGGCACGTTTCGAAAAGCCACACTGCGGTTCTTCGGGCGTCCCTTTCATATAGAGTATCACCGGATTAGTGTTCAGTTGCTCATCGATCTGAGCCCACACAATTTCCGGATCGAATTCATTATCATTAATCGTTGCCATAAATACCTCACACTGTAATCGTACGATTGTAACATATCTGGAATCAGATTAGACTAGCCATGAATTAACCAGGAGAATATCATGACCTTTACCCTACCCAATTTACCGTATGCCTTAGACGCGCTTGCACCTTCAATTTCGAAAGAAACACTGGAGTATCATTGGGGTAAGCATCATCGTGCCTATGTCACTAATTTAAATAATCTGATCCCAGGCACTGAATTCGAAAAAATGTCACTCGAAGATATTATCATACAATCCAGCGGTGGGATCTTCAATAATGCAGCGCAAGTCTGGAATCACACATTTTACTGGCACTGCATGAAACCCAATGGTGGTGGTGAGCCGACCGGTGCTTTGTTAACGGCCATTGAAAAAAACTTTGGATCGTTCACACAATTTAAAGAAAATTTCAGCAAAACTGCGCTCACTACCTTTGGTTCGGGCTGGGCGTGGTTGGTAAAAAACAACGACGGTTCACTTACCATTATGAGTACTAGCAACGCCGGAAATCCTATCACTGAGGGCAAAAAACCGCTATTAACATGTGATGTCTGGGAACATGCTTATTATATTGACTATCGCAACCTGCGCCCTGCTTACCTAGACGCTTTTTGGACATTAGTCAATTGGGAGTTTGTCGCACAAAATTTTGCCAGCTAGGCTTACAATGCTATTTCAGGTTTAGGGAATACCCGGTAGTTCGCCCCCTCTCTAAGCCTGACTGCTTTGCACTCTATTCTTTTTAAAATTGTCCTAACTTATTCAAAAATAACCTTTTTTTATCCGACGAAGATTTACACAGTTTATCCACAGAAAATGCTCAGCTTATTATCTTGCAATTTGTTCAAAAACCCATTATCTTGTGCTTTCTCGGTCATAAAACCCCAAGATATTGGGGTGTGATCGACAAGAGCAAATAAATTAATAAACCAGGAAGGACGACATAAAATGCAATTAGAAACGCATACCAACAAAAAAACTGAAACGGACTTGGATCAACGTGTAATCAACGAATCGATTGTACCCACACGATTTGCTGAAATGGCTCCGGGCGAGATCAAAGTGATCCGTCGCAATGGCAGCATCACTGCATTTGATAATAGTAAAATCATGGTCGCGCTCACCAAAGCGTTTTTAGCTGAAGAAGGGGGTAATGCCGCTGCTTCAAGCCGAATTCATGATACCGTCGCTGAACTTAACGCACAGATCACAGCCGCTTTTCAACGCCGTCTCCCTAGCGGCGGTACGATCCATATTGAAGATATTCAAGATCAAGTTGAATTAGCTTTAATGCGCAGTGGCGAACAAAAAGTAGCTCGCTCGTATGTTTTATATCGCGAAGAACGCAGCAAAAAACGCGCGGAGCGCCAAACCAAATATCAACAAACCCACGAATTACAAATCACCTTAGAAAATGGGCAAAAAGCACCTTTTGATATCAATTTGATTGCACACACTATTGAAGAAGCCTGCAGTGGCTTAAATTTCGTCAGTGCTGACGTCGTGATCCAAGATACGCAAAAAAATCTATTTGATGGCGTAACACTCAAAGAAATTAATAAAGCAATGATCATGTGCGCCCGTACGCGTGTTGAAGAAGAGCCCAATTACAGCTTAGTTACCGCTCGTTTACTGCTCGATACTATTCGTACTGAAGCACTCACTTTCTTAGGTTTACCCGCTACGCATACCTGTTCTGAAATGAACACGCTTTATGCTTCCTACTTCAAAAAATATATTGCTAAAGGTGTGCAATTAGAAATTTTATCACCCAAATTATTAGAATTTGATCTGGATAAAATTTCTGCCGCACTGGATGGTACGCGTGATCTGCAATTTAATTATCTTGGTTTACAAACTTTGTATGATCGTTATTTCATCAACTCTAATGGCACGTGCTATGAATTACCGCAAGGATTTTTCATGCGCGTCGCTATGGGCTTAGCTGTCGAAGAAGATAATCGTGAAGAACGCGCGATTGAGTTCTATCGCTTATTGTCGTCGTTCGACTTTATGAGCTCAACCCCCACTCTTTTTAACTCTGGCACACTACACCCACAATTATCGAGCTGTTTCTTAACGTCTATTCCAGATGATCTGGATGGTATTTATAGTGCAATTAAAGATAATGCGATGCTCGCGAAGTACTCCGGTGGTCTCGGTAATGACTGGACACCGGTACGTGCGATGGGCGCTAGGATTAAAGGTACGAATGGTAAATCGCAAGGTTCCATTCCATTCATGAAAGTCGCTAACGATACCGCCGTTGCCGTGAACCAAGGGGGTAAACGTAAAGGTGCTGTGTGTGGTTATCTCGAAACATGGCATCTCGATATTGAAGAGTTCCTCGAATTACGTAAAAACACCGGTGATGAACGGCGTCGTACGCATGACATGAACACGGCGAACTGGATCCCCGATCTATTCATGAAACGCGTTTGCGAAGAAAAAGAATGGACCTTGTTTTCACCGGATGAAACACCGGATCTGCACGATCGTTATGGTCTTTCTTTTGAAAAAGCGTATGTTGAATACGAAGCCAAAGCCGAACGGGGTGAGGTCAGAAACTTCAAGAAAATCGGTGCAATGAATTTGTGGCGTAAAATGCTTGGTATGTTGTTTGAAACTGGCCATCCATGGATGATCTTTAAAGATCCGTGTAACTTGCGTTCACCGCAACAACATGTTGGCGTGGTACACAGTTCTAACTTATGTACTGAAATTACGCTCAATACGTCTAAAGACGAAATCGCGGTGTGTAATTTAGGGAGCATTAACTTACCTAATCACATGACCGATCAAGGTTTAGATTTAGAACGTTTACGCAAAACAGCACACACTGCCATTCGGATGTTGGATAATGTGATCAACATTAATTTCTACACTGTGCCGCAAGCGAAAAACTCTAATCTGAAACATCGTCCAATTGGTCTGGGTCTTATGGGCTTTCAAGATGCGTTGTACATGCAGAAAATTCCTTACTCCACTCAAGCCGCCATTGAGTTTGCCGATCGTAGTATGGAAGCGATCAGTTACTATGCAATTGAAGCCTCGAGTGATCTGGCTAAAGAGCGCGGTAAATATGAGTCCTATGAAGGTTCGTTATGGAGCAAAGGAATATTTCCTATCGATTCAATCGAATTGTTACAAGAAGCGCGTGGACAATACTTAGAGCTTGATCGCACTAAAACCCTTGATTGGGATAGCTTACGCGCTAAAGTAAAACGTGATGGCATGCGTAACTCGAATGTGATGGCGATTGCACCCACCGCGACGATTGCTAATATTACCGGTGTCAGTCAATCAATCGAACCAACCTATCAAAACTTATATGTGAAGTCGAATATGTCGGGAGAGTTCACTGTACTCAATCCTTACCTAGTACGTGATCTGAAAAATCTCAATCTCTGGGATCCAGTGATGATCAACGATCTGAAATATTTTGACGGTCGTTTGATCAACATCAATCGTATTCCTGATGATTTGAAAAAATTATACGCCACATCATTTGAAATTGAACCCCGTTGGTTAATTGATGCCGCATCCCGTCGTCAAAAATGGATTGATCAAAGTCAGTCGCTCAACGTGTACATGGCTGAACCCTCAGGTAAAAAATTAGATACTTTGTATAAAATGGCTTGGTTACGCGGCTTGAAATCAACCTACTATTTACGTACTTTAGGTGCTACTAGTACTGAGAAATCAACCCTACACACGGGTCACTTAAATGCAGTGACTGCAACTGCATCGATTATTAGCTCAGACAGTGCGATTAAATCCAGTGGAACTGAGGAGTGTGAATCATGTCAATAATTAGTTGGGACGATTACGCTGCTGATGAAGCTTCTCCGCTGACAAGCACATCAGCAACTAAGATAAAAACTGCAGAACCTGCCGTGATCGCCGCAGCGATTGCCGCAGCCACGATTAAGTCAAGTGTTGCTAAAACTGAAAAAAAGATCAACCACAGCAATGCAACGTTTAGAGTGGGTGTGACCGGTCTGGAGGAGCTTGAAGTGGGCGCCGCACGCATCCAAGTCGATGACAAAAAAATCATTAACTGCCGCGCTGACTTAAATCAACTCGTGCCCTTTAA
Organism: Gammaproteobacteria bacterium; assembly: GCA_009692385.1. GTDB lineage: Bacteria > Pseudomonadota > Gammaproteobacteria > JABDGN01 > JABDGN01 > SHZH01. The sequence continues at coordinate 21,424 of SHZH01000005.1, forward strand.
ATATAAATGGGCATGGCAAAAATATCTGGATGCCTGCGCCAATCACTGGATGCCGAATGAAATCAATATGACGGCCGATATCGCGTTGTGGAAAGATCCTGAAGGTTTGACCGATGATGAGCGGATGATTATTAAACGCAATATGGGCTTTTTCTCGACTGCTGATTCATTAGTGGCGAATAACTTGGTGCTGGCGGTCTATCGCCATATTACCAATCCAGAATGTCGCCAATACTTATTACGTCAAGCGTTTGAAGAAGCGCTACATACGCATGCGTATCAATACGTAGTAGAAAGTTTAGGCATGGATGAAGCGGAAATTTTCAATATGTATCGCGAGCAACCGATGATTGCGCGCAAAGCCGAATGGGCGCTCCCCTATACTCAAAGTCTCGGTGATCCAGAATTTAATACGGGCACTCCTGAAAATGATCAACGTTTATTACGTGACTTGATTGCATTTTACTGTGTGATGGAAGGAATTTTCTTCTACACCGGTTTTACGCAAATTCTATCAATGGGTCGTCGTAATAAAATGTCCGGTACTGCAGAGCAATTACAGTACATTTTGCGCGACGAGTCGATGCACTTAAATTTCGGTATTGATGTGATCAACCAAATAAAGATCGAAAATCCGCATGTTTGGACCGAAAAATTCCAAGCTGAAGCAATTGATATTATTCGTCAAGGCGTAACGCTTGAATGCCAATACGCAGCCGACACCATGCCCACCGGAATTTTAGGTTTGAACTATCCAATGCTTGAAGAATACATCAAATTCATCGCCAACCGTCGTTTAGCGCAAATCGGTCTACCCGAACAATATCTTGGTGCCACTAACACCGTGCCGTGGATGAGTGAAATAATGGATCTAAAGAAAGAGAAAAACTTCTTCGAAACTAGAGTCACCGAATATCAAGCGGGTGGAACGCTCGCTTGGGATTAATGCCTCAAACTAAATATACGAATAATCACTATTTAGAAATCGCTAAAAATATAGCTATAGCAGCAGGTGCTGAGCTTATTCATTGCAGAAAGGATCTCGCTAAATTAGTGATAACAGAAAAAAGTAAAAATGACTTCGTCAGTGATGTTGATCACGCTATTGAACATTTTATTATCGAAAAAATAAAATCTCAGTTTCACCATCATGCCGTTTTAGGAGAGGAAACATCTTCCCAAACAGCTTTAGATAGTGACTATTTGTGGATCATTGATCCCATCGATGGTACAAATAATTATTTGCATGGACTGCCGCAATATTGTATTAGTATCGCTTTACAAATCAAAGGTGAATTGCAACTAGGCGTTATTTACGCCCCTTCTTTGGCACAAATGTATTGCGCTCAGAAAGATCACGGAGCTTTTCTAAATGATAAAGCCATTTTTATTAGTCAGCGAGAAACTTTATCGGGTGCTTTATGTGCGGCTACAATTCCACCTACATGTTATAAAGAAAAAAAATTAGAGAATTATTGCAACAATTTACAAGCCATTCGTTCTGCCATCAGCGGATATCGTTACAGTGGTTCATTTGCTTATGATATGGCTCAAGTAGCAACAGGAGTCTTAGATGCTTGCTGGTCACCCTATAGTCAGCCGTGGGATATTGCCGCAGGTATGTGTATCATACGTGTGGCTGGCGGACAGGCGATTGATTTTGAGGGCAAAACCAATTTGGCTGCCCACCAATCTATATTAGCGGGTAACCAGCCATTATTAGCTAAACTGCAACCGCTCATAAACAAGGATCACCAAGGTTAGCAAACTAATTAAGCTAAACTCCATCCAGTTAAAAACATAAGGTGTCAATAACAATTCAAATCCATACGTAAAGATGGGAATAAGTGTGGCCACGGTGGTAATATAAAATGGGGTGCAATGCGCGATGGCTTTTTGCAATAATAAAGCAGGAATAATCACTAAAGTAATTGCCAATAAACTGCCAATGCCAAATAGTGGGATCGATAAGCTAAATTTAGAATGATTAATCATTAAAATTCGTAACTGCACACCCCATCAGATAATCTTGCCAGCAGACGCCATCTGAATGGCTATTACATCTTTATCATTGCCATCTATCCCATTCCTTTCCTGTGCGTTAAATGCGACATATGGATCCGTTGCTCACGTTGAATTAACATCACTTTTAAAGATCTGGCTAGAGCCCACTTCGACTTGCCAGATTTTGGTCGATAATGTATAGTGTACTATATACATTTTAAGAGGTGAGAGATGAATGTTTCAGTGGTGGATTTACGTTATAACATGAAAAATGTGCTACAAGCTTTGGATCGGTCTGAAGAAGTAAAGGTGCATTATCATGGTAAGTTAAAGGCATTGTTAGTGCCTTGTAAGGAAAAAAAGACGATGCGTGTGCAAGATCATCCTGCTTTTGGAATGTATAAAAAACGGAAAATCTCTGTAGAAAAGGAAGCTCGTGCTTTACGTGCAGACAGAACCTATGATATTTGATACCGACGTAATTATTTGGATGTTGCGCGGTCATAAGAAAGCCGCCGACACTATTGAGAAAGAAACTGAACGCTTCATTGCCATTCAAACCCAGCTAGAATTATTTAAAGGCGTAACCAGCAAGTCAGAGTTACGTCTTATTAAAGATATAATTCGTGATTTAAATTTTACTGTACTGCCATTAACCGAAAATATTGGTTATCGTACAATGATATACATGGAAGAATTTTATTTATCTAACGGCATCGATATTGGTGATGCCTACATTGCTGCAACTGCGATGGAGTATAATAAACCGTTAATTACTAGCAACATCAAGCATTATAAAATGATCCCTAATTTACAGTTAGTGACATTTAAACCTTAAAATTTATTCCCCGTGGCTTGCCACGGGCACAAATATCTAGAAAGGCGAAGATCTACTTTGCGCCAATTCCGATGAAATTCGCTTCGAGCTATTAAAAGACTCATTATTCAATCCTGACTCGAAAGCTATCTGGTGAGTTTTCCCCTCACCCTGCCCTGCCCTCTCCAAAAATGGGAGAGGGCAGGGTGAGGGAGCTCTATTGAAGCTCCAATTTTTTAGTGCGTATTATTTTTTTAATCTGCTGATTTATTTTTAAAAAATAGCCATATTTCTTATGGATCAAGTAGTCCAGCGAGTAACGTCCGGAACCATATAAAAATAATAACAATAATAATAAGCCCCAATCGACATGATCATCAAAACCGGCGCTACCAGCCGGTGTCCATAAAAAATGAAATGAGATGACACAGATAATATTGTAAATAAAAAACAGGAAGATCATCAAACGGCCACCCAAGCCCAAAACTAAAAAAATCGGTAACAATAATTCAAAGCCAGTGCCGATGTATGCTGCAGTTACAAAGGAAATAATCGGTACATTGTAGTCATATTTAAATAATACTAAGGTGACATCCCACGATGATATTTTATCCATCGCGGATAAAAAGAAAATACGCGCCACCCAAAATCGTACCACCAAGACACCTAGATCTCGAAAGTTGAGCGCAAAAACAATCAATGGCCGAAGTATTTTTGCTGAAATAGTGATGTGTTTCACAGAATTCCCTTAATTAGTTCTTTTTCGTTTCGACATTCAATTGAGAAGTTGATCCTTTAATTTGCTTACAAATGCCATTGGGGATCGCGATCCATGCGTCTTTTTGCCGATCAACATGTACCGCACCACCACAGGCCGTCGTGGCAGTACCACAGTCATTCATAGTAGCAGCGGCGATACCATAACATCTAACATAATCAGATTGAGTATAACGCGGGACAGTCAATTTAGAACCGGTATCTTCACAAATATATGCGGTACTAGTATCGTGCCACACGTCACATGTTAATGAAATTGGTTTGTTACCCGCTAGCTTTTTGCAAGTACCCAATGGCATATTAATAGGTTCATTATTATTGCTAACTCCGGCACACGCGACTAAATGAGGTGTACTCTTGTCACATCCTGTTAAACTTAAAACTGACAACGTTATTACACCGGTGAAAGCTAATTGAACTATTAGTCGTTTTTTATACACCGAGCACCCCTACTTCCAATTCACATAGATAAACTATAGCAAAGAATTAACAAAAAGGGTAGTTCATCGCTGCCATGTGTCCCATTCCTCTTGAGTTAAATGCGACATATGAATTCGTTGCTCACGTTGGATCAACATAACTTTTAACGATTCAGATAGATCCTGTAACACAAAATCACCGCAATATTCTGGCTGGCACATTTCCCAGAGCTGGGTTACCGGATAATCAGATTGCATAAACCGTGGCGTCTCACTAGCACCATGAAAAACTTGATACCAGAGCCATTCCAGTTGTGCCAAATCACTTAAATAAGGCACCGTGAATGCTGCACTATAGTTAGCAATGAAATCTGGGAAATACTGTCCCTGCGCATCGGCAGTTAAGTGCTGCGATGCATGTTGCGTTAAAAATTCGGTCGTCATTTGAGCGAAAAATGGCTCACCTACCATGCGTTCACAGCTATGAAAAATATTGCGTAGCGCTTTTAAGCGACCACCTAAACTACTGTCACAGTAAATCTGTAAACACAGCTCGGGATCCTGTCGCTGCGGCAGCTTCATTGCTTCGCAGATGAAAACATCCGCCTCCGCGCCACCTCTTGCTTTTTGCATGCTGCTGGGCTTTATCACATTCATAAACTGCTTTTGCAGATCATGGAGCTTCATCGACCGCTCCCACTATTCTTTGCTGTAATTCCTGCGCGATTTTAACTTGCTCTAACATAGTTGACCATCCAGGAATATTATTATCCCATTCGATTAGTGCAGGCACCGCACCAAAACGTTGCAAGGCTTTTTGATATAATTCCCAGACGGGTTCATGAACTGCCGCACCATGAGTATCCACTAAAATATTTTGAATTTCCTCAAAGCCAGCCAAATGAAATTGTTTTACAGGCTCTTTATTAATCGCCGCCAAATAATTATCAGTCGAAAAATCATGGTTTTTACTGTTGACATAAATATTATTAATATCGAGCAAGATATAACAACCACTACGTCGCGCCACCTCATTTAGAAACTCAGCTTCTGAAAAATCAGCATCAGAAAATTGCACATAACTGGAAACATTTTCAATAAGAAATGGGCGTTGCAAATGATCTTGTATGGTTTGAATATTATTGACAACAATGTCTAATGCTTCTTGCGTAAAAGGCAACGGTAATAAGTCATGGCTGTTCACACCATCCACTGCTGTCCAACAAAGATGATCTGACAACCACGCAGGTTCAACATCATCTGCCAGTTGTTTTAACTTGGCTAAATATTCTGAATTGATCCCCGAAGTCGAGCCAACATTTAAACCCACGCTGTGCATCACCATTGGATAATATTCGCGAATTTTCAAGATCTTCTCGCGCAGCAAACCATGAGTGAACATGTAATTATCACTCACGATCTCTAGCCATGGGATCACCGGTCGGTCTTCACTTAAAAAAATAGCGTAGTGTGGTTGGCGTAAGCCAACGCCGATGCCTTGAATTTTATTGAACCGTACCATCAAATAGTTTCCATAAATTTTTTTAATTGATTTACGGTATTTGGTAAGCTTTGCTTTTCTAGTATCGTAAGATAGTCTTGAGCATTTATTGGTGGACGTTTCAAACTTTTCCTTAATCTCCGAACGGCAGCACAAACTACATCTGGTGCCAAACCAATTAAACTTGAAATAAATTTATCAGGATGTTGTGCTTCAATTTCATACTTACCAAGGATATTTTTTGGAAAATCTTTAAGATTGTATCTAACTATTACTGCGGCTGATGCACATACTGCTGCTGCCATAACATGACAATCATTTTGATCTGGCAGCTCAATTTTTGGTATGAGTTTCTCATATCCTTCAATAAGACAATCACGGACATGAGCATTCATTAAATCACGAGTGCGCTCTAATTGTTTTAAAGTTAAATCACTACGATTTGCCAATACGCTACGTATCCATTCTTCAGGAATTTGATTAGTCCATTTTGCACGATATAAATCAGACAATGCCAGATGCATCAATAAATCCCGCAATGGTGCGGGATATAAGACACATGAATCTAACACTACTGTAAAATTAGTCACGTTTTGAATAACCCATATCTAATTCTTGTGCTTGTTTTGCCAATTCATCTAGTATGTGCAAACGTTTTTGATCAATATTGGCTTTATATTGCAACAGATCTTTCACCAGTACTCGACGGCGAGTTCCCACTTTACGACAAGGTAACTTCTTATTTTCTAACAAACTAACCAAATAAGGTCGCGATACATTTAACAAATCAGCGGCCTCTTGTGTAGTTAACTCTGCATGAATAGGAATAAACGTTACTGCATTGCCGCTGGCCATTTGTGTCAGCATATCAACTAATAATCGCAATGCTGATGCCGGTAATGTTAACTTCTCTAAAGTTTTCCCATTTTTTACTAATTGAATGACTGGATTTTTAGTAGATTGAATATAAGCAGCTAGCACTCGGCTAGAAGATTCCGCCAAGGCGGTATCCTGCTCAGTCGGTATAATTGTTTCTTTACTATCAATTGTTAAGGCTAAAGACATATGTTCCCCCGTATGTCGTCTGTATGGGTAGTATAACATTCGAATCAAACGAAACAAAAGAAATAAACGAAAAAATTTATCCTATGAACCACTATGACAATAATTAATGTGACATTACATTTTTCCCCTGCCATAATTATAGCAATAATAGTTTAGAGTAAATGCCTGTGAATAAATTTCGATATTTACAACACGGTGACACCGTTGATATTGTAGCCCCAGCGGGTAAGAGTGAACCGGCAGTGCTGCAGAAGATTACTGAGCTATTGGCCAGTTGGGGTTTGAAGGTAAATATCCCCTCGAATACCTTGGGCGACGATTTAATTTGCGCGAATACGGACGAGATTCGCTTCGCCTTACTGAAAGACGCTTTGCTCAATCCTGATTCCAAAGCCATTTGGTGTCTGCGTGGGGGATATGGCAGTATGCGATTGATTCCGGAATTAGAGCAACTCACTCCACCGAAACAGCAAAAGCTATTTATTGGCTTTAGTGATATCACGGCGCTCCATATTTTTCTGAATCAAAAGTGGGGTTGGCCGACAATTCACGGACCATCGGCACAGCAAGCGGCGACCGATCAACTTGATCACGATTCAATTATAAAAGTACAAAATTTGTTTTTAGGTAAAACTAAAGAAATCGAATTTAATAATTTAGTAGCGTTAAATAATGCCGCGAAAATCATGCGTAAAATTACCGCACCGATTGTCGGCACTAATCTCACTTTAGTCGAATGCAGTTTAGGCACTTCTTGGCATATCAACACCGAACAAAAAATATTACTGCTGGAAGATGTCAATATGACCGCCTACCAAATCGATCGTTCTTTACAGCATTTAAAACAAGCTCATGTTTTTAAAAATGCAGTCGCCGTTTTATTGGGTGATTTTATGGGTCTTGATAAAGAAAAGGATGCTGAGTTAATCGACAAAGTACTTCAACGCTTCGCTAATGAGTTATCAATCCCCGTGCTCAAAATCCCTACTATTGGTCATGATAAAACGAATTATGTTTTGCCTTTGGGTGTAATTGCTGAGCTGCAACTGAATAAACTTGAGATGAAATTATAATAAATTAGCCCTATCACAAATAAAGATACTGCTGAAATCCATTAAAAACTCGTCTTATTTCATCATGATTACCTAGCTCAGTAATGGCATCTGCTATTGAATCATGGTATTTCAATTTAAGTAAGGGGGCTAATTTTTCTGGGTCAAGCTCTTCGACACCGACGCTGACATAATGCGCCAGTACAAAATCTAAAAATACTTTTTGTTTGCTCGAGAATTTTTCGTTGATTTCGGCTTTAGCAAAGATTGCCCGTTCTTCTCGAGTAATCGTGGGTAGCGCGTAGGCAACATAGGCTAATACATCAAACAGATCGCTTTTCTGTGCGTCGATCACTTTTTGCATCTCGACTAATTGTTCGGCGCCGAATCCTTTGTCTGCTAAACCATTGAGTAATTTACGGCGAGTATCAGGCTGGCTCCAAATACGGCGTAGCTCGTCTTCATCTTTAAAAAACTCGGGTAATTTGCCAAACAACATTTCCATGAACTGTGTTGCTGAAACTGGTTGGCCATCGGCATGCCAAAAAGTGGTGCAGACCATGTGTTGCAAGTTGCGTTGTTTACCATCGGCTAATTTAATTTTAACCCGGGGTTTTGCTTCATACTCAGCAGACGATTCACGAATGAACAGTTCTTCGTCGGCCTCTTTAGCGGTAAAGCCTGATTTCTCGCTAGACAAACCTTCAATTGCCTCACCATCCCATTCGGGATCGTCAAAATTTTTATAGGCTTGTACAAAATCATAAATCGTAAAATAATCTTTACCATCAAAAATTCGTGTGCCACGACCAATGATTTGTTTAAATTCGATCATCGATTTAACGGGTCGCATAAGTACAATGTTACGAACATTTCGTGCGTCAACGCCGGTAGAAAGTTTCTGAGAAGTCGTGAGAATAGTAGGAATAGTTTTATCGTTCTCTTGGAAGTCTCGTAAATATTGTTCACCACGCGCACCATCATTAGCAGTAACTCGATGACAATAATCGGGATCTTTGCTGGTTTTACTTTGATTAATGAGATCGCGCACGGCTAGTGCGTGTTCTTGATTGGCACAAAACACGATGGTTTTTTCACGCTGGTTGATGCTATCCATAAACAATTTAACGCGGTAGGCTTCGCGCTCTTTAATTTCGATGGTTTTAAAAAAATCACTTTCGGTGTAACGCTTGCCAATTTCAATATCGCCTTCTAGCACTTCATCATCAGCGGTGTAAACGTATTCGTCTAAGGTCGTGGCAAATTGCTTGACGCGAAACGGCGTTAAGAAGCCATCGTTAATGCCTTCTTTCAATGAGTATGTATAAACGGGCTCACCAAAATAAGCATAAGTATCGACGTTATCTTTGCGTTTCGGCGTGGCGGTTAAACCTAATTGCACTGCGGGTGCGAAATATTCGAGAATACCGCGCCAGGTACTTTCATCATTAGCGCCACCGCGGTGACACTCGTCGATAATAATAAAATCAAAAAAATCGGGCGGGTATTCGCCAAAATACGGTGACGGTTTGCCGTCTTTGATTGGGCCGCTCATAAAAGTTTGGAAGATGGTGAAGAAGATACTGCCATTTTTTTGCACGCCACCCTTTTTGCGAATCTCTTCTGGACTGATCCGAATTAAGCCATCATCTGGAAAAGCCGAAAACTCAGTAAATCCATTTGAAGCTTGCGTTGCTAACGTATTACGATCAGCGAGAAATAAAATACGGGGGCGACGTGTCGGTTCACGATCTTGTTTCCAATCTTGTAAATTCCAACGCGCCTGAAATAATTTCCATGCAATCTGAAATGCGATAGCAGTTTTACCGGTACCTGTTGCTAATGTCAGTAAGATGCGATCATTGCCCGCCGCGATCGATTCCAACACGCGCTCTATCGCCAGCTCTTGATAAAAACGAATTTTCCAAGTACCGCTTTTATTAGGGTAAGAAATTGCTGAGAATCGATCGCGCCATACATTGCGCTTAGCAAAGGTTAAATTCCATAATTCATCGGGTGTCGGAAACTGTGCACACTCGCCTTCGGTACCTTCGTGCATATCAATCGCGTAAATCGCTTTGCCATTCGTGCTATAGGTAAAACGGATGAGTAATTTATTAGCATAATCTTTGGCTTGGGCAACACCTTCAGTGAGTTGCTCATCCCACGCTTTGGCCTCGATCACGGCCAGTGGTGTATTGCGATAGAATAAGACGTAATCCGCTTTCATCGCTTTACCCCGTCGACCGTGCCCTTCGAGACGACCATCGGTAATGGGATATTCACGGCGAATATGACTGCCTTCAATGACATTCCAACCGGCGAGTGCCAGTAAGGGATCAATACATTCCGCTCGAGTTTCTGCTTCGTTCATACTGAGATTATCGCACATTCAATAGTAAAGAATAGGGTCTTAGTGCTAAAATGAATCATATCAAATTTTCTCTAGGATCAAGGCATGGATCGTAATCAACCTTTTAATGAGTTACCCCCGTTACCCCCGGCGCAAGAGTTGGAAACTGCGGCTGTATTGAAAAAAGCAATTATTGCCAATCGACGTTTGGCTGAGTTAAAAGGTACTGTCACAAGAATGCCAAATCAAGGTGTATTAATTGATGGTATTGTCCTACAAGAGGCGCGTCTTTCCTCAGAAATTGAAAATATTGTAACTACAAGCGATGAATTATATATCGCAGCAGCGGATGAAAGTGCCGCGAGCAATCCTCAAGCCAAAGAAGTATTACGTTATCGTCAAGCGCTTTGGCATGGCTATGAAGGTATTAAAACGCATGCGCTGACCACTAATTTATTTATTGAAATTGTTGAAATCATAAA
>SHZH01000006.1 GCA_009692385.1 Gammaproteobacteria bacterium
AGGATTTCCCAGAGCCAGTCACACCAAGTAAGGCCATGTGATGACTCACGGCCTCTTTTAAGTTAATAACGGAAGGTAAAGATGTGTTTGGAACTATCCCTAATTTATAATATGGATAGGAAAAACTTTCTACTTCAATGTCTGATGTAATTGCTTTAAAAATTGGAGTGTTAATTTCTGGCAACCAGCCAAATTTTTGAAAAGATAATTTATTATTTTGCCACTCACCAAGCTGAATAGCATGTCCCTCAATGAATCCTGTTTCATTATAGGCATCAAGTTTTTCTTTGCTGGTGTTGCCAGCAATGACTTGATAGAACAGGCGTCTATTTGCGATCTTTAATTCAAGTAAATCACCTTCTTGTAAGTCATCATCTTTTTTTGAATATTCGAATTTGATCTTGCCAATAGTAGAGCCCTCAATAACTACGCCCACAAGGTCATCTACTCGTAGATGTGCATTTGAGTCCGTTATTTCGGCGCTAGAAGATAATCTATATACTATATTTTTATAAAAACTTCCGGTTTCTTTTTTAGGCTCAGATAATTGAAGAATTTTTGCCCATTTCTCTTGATTGAGTAGGTAGGTGTCAAATACTACACCGGCAGTTATCATGTCTGGTTCATCTTGCATGGAATATCTGAATTTTACAATATCAAACCTATTAACATTGATTTTGTCTTCAAAAAGTTTTACTAAAAAAATTTTCTTTGATTCAACCCCAAAAATTTCCCCAATTTGATCCTCACTTCTTTTCTTATTTTTAAAAGCAAAGCTGCTGTTAATATTTTTGGGATTTATGGATAGAATTAAGAACCAAAGTATAAACAAGGTAAGTGTATATAAATTTTGAATGGAATAATATGTGAGTAAGAAATAGATGAAAACGGCAGAGTAAAGCACTTTTCCTTGACCTAGCACTACAACAACATTTTTAAGGTGATCTGCTATTTTGTTTTTCCAGTGTCCTGAACTTTTTTGGTTGTCCTCAAGAGAAAGTGATAAAATTGATGCCGATAACAGCAACAGTAATACGATTATGGTTGCCCACCAGAAGGTCATGTTTATAAATGTGGTTTTAATTGCCAAGAAAACTAAAAGGAGTGGAACAGTATTTGTGATTACATTCTTTGGAGACGTATAATAAGGCTCGATAAAAAGAATTGAAAATAGCATCATAAAAATACCCGAGTAGAACCATAAATCTTTGGTATCAGTACTAGGTAAGAAAGTGCCATGGAAGAGATATTGAGTGGCAATAAAAGCGGTGCAGAATAAACCAAAAATAATAAATCTATTTCTCAAAAAAAATTTCAGTGCTTTTAATAGAGGCTTCATCCTTCATCCTTTAAATAGCCCCTTAATTAGTTGGGCTATAGTGATGCATATTTCAATGTAGTATCACTTCTGCTGTCTACATGGTGTCTACATGAGGGTGTCTTTAAAATCGTGCTCGTCCGTAACCTATTGATTTTAATGGTGGGCCCACTAGGACTTGAACCTAGGACCAAAGGATTATGAGTCCTCTGCTCTAACCAACTGAGCTATGGGCCCGTCGTGTGACGAGGGTGAATTTTAGCATATAGGCCTTATTTAACAATATATATTGACTATAGTGGGCTTTTAAAGGTTTGCCTATGGTTATTTGTTGTAATAAAAGACAATAATATCAAAGGATTATAATATTTGCTGGATTTTACTCAATGGGTTGAGTAATTTATTATGATTAGAAAATCTTTATTTGAAAAATTAAAGCGACGGCTTGAAGAGCCGCGGAAATTTATCCACGTTTTGATTCGACCACGGCAGGTTGGTAAGACCACGTTGGTTAACCAAATCATCAGTGATTTGGATATTCCAACTCATTACGCTTCAGCTGACGCACCGGGCTTAGAAAATACGCTTTGGTTCGAAAAAGGGGTCAAGTCTTGACAATATACATTTGCTCAGGCAGGGTAACCTCGTATCTCAAAGCCCCTATGCATAGAATATGAAAATGCTGTGTATCATGTATATTTTGGATCGTGAGAAAGGGCGTAAAGTAGTATTTGATAATGGATCATATCGAGTTTTGTTTTTTTCAATGATGATAGCCAAATAAAGCCAACCTTCAGCCGTGTGAATATACGTGATATCACCACACCATTTTTGATTGATGGTCGTCGTACTAAAGTCACGATTGAGGATATTTTTAAACACCGGTTTAGTGTGTTCAGAATCCGTGGTCATTTTAAATTTACGATTCGCCACAGCGCCAATAATTCCACACATATTTAAAGTCCATTATTATTAATGCGAATTGCACGCTTAATTACGCTTTTCGGCAAAAAAACACAGTTATGAGTGCAATTGCCGCCGCGGCGATTAAATAAAATGCCGGAAAGAGATTGTTGCCGGACTTGTAAATTAGATACGTCGCGATGAGTGGTGTGGTGCCGCCAAAGATCGAGTAGCAGGCATTGTAGCCGATACCCATGATACTGAAGCGGATCTGGGTGGGGACTAATTCTAACGTGAAGGCGATCAAGGCACTGGAGTAGAGCGCAATAATAATCGCAAAAATAAACTGCGCAATTAACAAACTTATAAGAGTTCCATGTTGGATAAAATAATAAAGTGGCAAGGTAAATAATACTAGGCCAATTAGGCCAGAAACTAATAATAATTTACGGCCTATTTTATCGGATAGCCAACCTAAGAATGGTGTGAAGACATCAAAGAAGGTCATGATTGCAGTCGTAATAATGCTCGCAGCAGCCAGTGGCAAATTAATAAATTTATTCGCGTACGTCGGCATAAATACAAAAATTAAATAAAACGCAATCGCGCCGGGAATGAAAATAATAAAGATTTTGAGCAGTTGCACTTTGTGTTCGCGAAAAATGGTCAGCAGAGGAAATTTCACAATTTCGTTTTTTTGTTTTAGTTCCAAAAAAGCGGCTGATTCCCCCGCTTGGCGACGTAACAAATAGCCGACGATACCCGTCACGATGCCAAAAAAAAACGGTAGGCGCCAACCCCATGTTAATAATTGTTGATCAGATAAAAAATGTAATAATATACTGCTGACAATGGAGCCAAGTAAAATGCCCAATCCTGAACCACACCAAATGAGTGTGGTCACAAATCCCCGTTTTTTCTCAATCGTGACTTCATAAAAATAAGTCAGCGTGCCGATCATTTCTCCACCAATCGCAATACCTTGTAATAAACGTAATAACACTAATAAGCAAGGTGCTAAAATACCGACATGATAATAGGTCGGTAAAAAGCCAATTAACAGCGTCGCAATCGACATCAGCATGATCGTTGCGACAAAGGTCGTGTTGCGGCCATAGCGATCGCCAAAATGACCAAAAATAAAACCGCCGATGGGGCGCATTAGATAACCAATTGCAAAAATGGAGTAAGTGAGAATTAATCCGAGATATTTATTTTCTTCCGGAAAAAATAATTTAGCGATAAAAATGGCTAGGTAAACATAAACACTAAAGTCATACCATTCAAGGATCGTGCCAAATAACCCAGCGATAACGGGTGGTTTATGAAATTTATTATTCATTTTTTTTGGGCGGTTTCCAATTTTCGATCACGGTTTGTTTGCTGCGTGAAATCGTTAATTTACCCGCCGGAGCATTTTTGCTGATAGTTGATCCAGCACCGATGTAAGCCCCCGCGCCAATAGTAACAGGCGCGATCAGTTGAGAATCAGAGCCGATGAAGGCACCCTCTTCAATCGTCGTAATATTTTTGTGAACGCCATCGTAATTACACGTGATCGTTCCTGCGCCGATGTTTACATTTTTGCCGATGTTGGCATCACCGATGTAAGAAAGATGCGGGATTTTTGATGCTTCGCCAACGATCGCTTTTTTGGTTTCAACAAAATTACCAATTTTAACGTGCCCTGCTAATTGTGTGCCAGGACGCAAACGAGCAAATGGCCCAATGATACAGTTATCACTGATTACACTCTCTTCGATCACCACGTTAGAATTAATCGTTACGTTTTCGCCGATCACACAATCTTTTAAAATAACATTCGAGCCAATTTTGCTACCTTGACCAATAGCCACTTTACCTTCGACAATGACATTGATGTCAAAAAAGACATCTTGGGCAACATCGAGTTCACCACGTAAATCAAAACGGGTTGGATCGGCAAAGCTGACACCGCTGAGCATTAACGTCTCGGCAGCTAGCTGTTGATAGACGCGTTCCAAATAAGCTAGCTGTGAGCGATCGTTAACCCCCATCACTTCTTCAGTAAAGGTCGGTTCGATAGTACAGATGGGTACCTGATCAGCGACGGCATTTGCAATCACGTCCGTTAAATAATATTCGCCCTGCGCGTTTTTTGCAGTTAAATTGCCGAGCCAGTGTTTTAATTCTTTACCGGGTAGCAACATGATGCCGGTATTTATTTCTTCAATTTCTTGTTGCTGTTCGTTGCAATCTTTATCTTCAATAATACCTACTACATTATCTTCAGCATCGCGAATAATGCGGCCTAAGCCGGATGGATCGTCTAGTGTTACGGTGACTAAACCCAGAGCATTTTTGTCTGTATCAGTGATCAATTCACGTAAGGTGGTCGTTGAAATGAGTGGTGTGTCGCTGAGCAACACTAAGATTTGATCGTCATCATTAAAATAATGTTGCGCTTGTTGCAGAGCATGCCCTGTACCGAGTTGTTGGGTTTGCTCTACCCAGGTAATTTTTTCCAAATACGAAGGGTCCTGCCGCTGCGGCACCTTTGTCGCTTGCACTCCAAAGGAAACCGCCTCCGCGTCAGCCGTCACGCTCGTGAAAGCTGCCCGAACTTGTTCACCACCATGTCCATAGATGACAATAGTCTGGGCCGGATTTAAGTCAGTCGCGGCATCAATGACCCATTGCAATAATGGCTTGCCCGCCAGCGTATGCAGCACTTTCGGCAATTTCGAATGCATGCGTTTACCTTGGCCGGCAGCGAGGATAACTATTTTTAGTGGCATCTTAGGTACTCTAATTTTTTGGTTTGGCGTAGGTTTCTTTAATAAAAAATAATAATATTAAGGCTAATACAAAGCCTAAGACCAATACAAAAAATGCTTGGTGATAATCCGTAACTGAATAAACTCGCACGTTATTGATCAGGGTGCCGTCCCAGTTTTTATCCAACAACCAACCGACTACGGGTTGGAACACAGCACCGCCTGCAATCACGTTAAACGATACGACACTGACACTGGTTGCAGTGAGTGCGGGTGAATTTTTCTCAGCCACCAGAGGATAGTTAATAATTTGTGCGCTACTGACAAAGCCGAGTAAAAAGAATAATACAATTAAGGTATCGAAATGATGCTGCTGGCCGTACACAATGTAAATCAAAATGATAAGTGATAAAACTGCGCCAGCCGCGATCGGTGCTCTACGGCGATGAATTTTATCTGAAAACCAGCCAATGATCGGCGAGCCAACTAAGGTGCCAACGAAAATCATCCCGGTGATAATCGATGCTTCGGTATGGGTGTAACCTTGTGTTTGTTCTAAAAATACCGCACCCCAAATCGCACCTAAAATAAATACCGGCAAGTTCATCATGTTGGTGCAAATGCCACTTAACCAGTTCTGCCAATTTAAATACGATAATTTTAAACTTTTTAAAAAACCGAGTTCGCGTAACTGCAGTTTGCGTTTTTCTTTGAGCTCAGCAATATGATCGGGATAATCTTTAACGCCCCACCAAACTAAAATAAAAATAATCACACCCAATGCGGCGTCCAGATAGATCGCTTCACGCCAACCAAATGCGTTGATGACTAAGGTTAATGGCGTTTGTGCTACGGTGCCACCTAAAAATGCCATGGTCATAATGAGGCCGATAATTAACGCTAATTGTTTTTCATGAAACCATACTGCCGCGAGGCGCATACAACTTAAAAAGCAGAAGGCGCTGCCAATTCCAGTTAAAAAGCGAAATGCTGATGCCCAACCCAGGGAGGTTGAACCCGCGAATAATGCCGTGCCTATGATACAAATACCTAAGGTGATCAGCACAATTTTTTTGGTGGAGAAACGATCTAACAGCATACCGGCTGGAAATAAAAACAGCAGATTCGCATCGAAATACGTTGCGGCTAACACACCGAGCTGATTACCGCTCACATGAAAATCTTGCATCAAATAGGTGGAGAGTGAGTTAACCATATTCATTTGAATAAATTCGTAGAAAAAGAATAGGCCGCAGGTTAAGCAGACAATCCACGGTAAAAATTTATTTGAACTTGATTTGGTTACTAACATATGATTGTTTCCTTAAATTAATAGACTTCATTCCAAACCGAATCTTAAGTAATTACTCTGCGTTGCAATTGCGCTCCGTTGCTCACATATGTCTCATATATGCTGCGCTACGGTGCTCATTGCGCCTTGATTAATCACTCAATCTTCTAGTTTGGAAAGAAGTCTAATGATGTTCTTTCACTAAGCATGCACACACTAATCCGATCACAAACATGATCGGAAAAATCCAAAAAGCAAATTGATAATCAGCAATGGAGTAAACTGGAACTCCCGCTATTTTCGTACCATTCCAATGTAGGTCTAATAAAAAACCCATTAACGGTTGAAATATAGCACCGCCTCCCATAATAATAACTGACGCGAGTCCTAATGCTGACGCCGTTAATGATAACGGATTACTCGCTGTAATTAAGGGATAGCTGATGACTTGTGAGCTAATAAAAAGGCCCATTAAGAAAAACAAAATCAACATGGTGCTAAAGGATGCATTCGGCCAAAAACGGATCGTGAAAATAATGATAATTGAAAAAATGGCACCGTAAATCATCGGTTTTTTACGTTGACGAATGCGATCAGAGATCCAGCCGAGTAATGGGCAGCCGACGATCATACCGAGAAAAATCATGCTATCAATCAGCGAAGCTTGAGTGCGCGAAAAACCATTTACTTGTACTAAATAGTTGATACCCCATAGGGCGCCGAGTACTAAAATCGGTAAATTTAAAAATGACGTGAACAGACCCGCAAACCAATTTTGGCTGTTGCGTATGGTCGTCCAGATCGCTTGACGCAATTGGGGGGCATGGGGTTCGAGATGGGTTTTAAGATAATTGCGTGGATAATCACGCACTAACAGAATAATTAACAGTAAGAAAATCAACCCAATACCCGAGTCAATCATCACCGCGTGTCGCCAATTGACAGCAGCAACTAACAAGGTCATTGGCGTTTGCGCTGCCATACCGCCGAGCATTGCCATGGTCACCACCGCTCCTGTTACTAATGCGAGTTGTTTCGAAGCAAACCAACGAGAGGCTAACCGTAATGAACTGAGTAAATTAAAAGCAGCGCCAAAACCACATAATAAGCGCATCGCAAATGCAAACCAATAATTTTCTGAAAACGCGAACAAGAACGTCGCGACTACGCAAACACTCATCGCTGCTACCAGGATCCAGCGTGTAGAAAAACGATCTAACAAAATACCTGCGGGAAATAGCAATAAAACGTCCGCATAAAAATAACCCGCAGAAAGATTGCTCACTTGAGTCGCACCAATATTAAACGCCTGCATCAAATCATTATTGATGACATTGAACATGTTCATCTGTAAAAATTCGTAAAAGAAAAAGAGCGCTGAAGTAAGGACAACAATCCACGCAAGCAAACCACCGTATTGTACGGTAGGTTGTTTGACATATTGAACGGTCATATCAATTGTTGGCATAGGCTTTACAATAAGTCTCACGTACTAGTAGGGCCATAAAGAATGCGATTATAAACATGATTGGGAAGATCAGCCAGGCAAAATGATGATCCGCCGCGGTATAAATGGGGACATTGTTTATCTTTAAACCATTCCAATGTAGATCTAGTAACCAACCAAAGAGAGGTTGACCGAATGCACCGCCACCCATGATCAAGACCGCTGCCCAACCCGTGGCTGTACCGACTAAACAGTTCGGATTACTTTCAGCGATCAAGGGATAACTGATAATTTGACCGCTACTAATAAAACCGAGCGCTAAAAACAAGAAAAACGAACTCCAAAAACTCAAGTTCGGGATGTACATGATCAGTAAGATCAAGATAAGCGACAATACGGCACAGATCAGCATGGGTAATTTACGACGCCCCCAATGATCTGACCACCAACCTAGCACGGGTGAGCCGATCACAAAGCCGAAAAACAACATCATGTTGACGGTAGACGCTTGAGTTTGTGACATATGATGTACTTGGACTAAAAATTCAGTACCCCATAATGCACCTAATACTAAGATAGGCAAGTTGATGAATGAGGTGTAAAAACCCGCTAACCAGTTTTGGCTATTACGCCAAGCACTGAAAACTGTTTTCCAGAAACCTAATTTTTGCAATTGCGCCTGACTGGTTTCTTGGATTTTTGAACCGGGTGGAAAATCGCGTACCTGCCACAAAATAATGGCAATGAAGACAATGCCTAATAAGCCATCGATGAATACCGTGTGACGCCAACCGAAATGTTGTACCAAGATCGAAATTGGCGCTTGACCCACCATGCCACCGAGCATCGCCATCGTGACGATCACACCGGTTGCTAAGGCTAAATGTGCCGGTGGAAACCAACGGGTTGCTAAACGTAAAGCACTTAAAAAGCAGAATGCCGCACCAACACCCGATAATAAGCGCATCGTCATTGCTAATTCATAAGTATTAACGAACGAAAAAATAATCGTAGCGGCGGTGCAAAGTGACATCGCGGCGACAATAATTTTACGCGTTGAAAAACGATCGAGAATAATACCTGCGGGAAATAAGAATAAAACATCGGCATAAAAATAACATGCTGACATATTACTAATTCGCGTTGCCGTGGTGTTAAAGGCTGCCATGAGATCAGCATTAATCGAACTAAACATAGTCATTTGCACGAATTCATAGAAAAAGAATAACGAAGCGCAAATAATGACCAACCAGGCTTTGGCGAGAGGGGGTGTTGCGGTAGGATCAAATGAAGAAGTGTTTATTGTAGTCATTACGTTCATCCTCAACAATAAGAAGTCGCTAATATAGCATAGGGCTATTATTAAAGTCTTGTGCAATTTTATGATTATTGGATGGTACAGGCCTAGGGGATTGTAACAAGTTAGGGGACGCTCAATTTCACCTCTCCCCTTGTGGGAGAGGTCGCGCGCAGCGCGGGAGAGGGGTGATTAATAAGTTCGCGAAGCGAATCAAATAAATTTAAGGAAGAAAGCTATTTAGATCACCCCTCTCCCGCCACGCCTTCGGCATGCCGACCTCTCCCACAAGGGGAGAGGTGAAACTTCTTTTCCTCGTGTAATTTAAAATAAAGACGTTCTTGATATAAGATAGCGTAAAATACAGGTCAGCTTACGCGAAGCAAACCGACAAAAACGAAATAAGCGTTTAAATTATAGAGATGTTAATAGATGGATACTTTAGAACGACCAACAGTGAATGAACAAAATCATAGAAAGCCATTTTTTGCTGTAAAAGAAATATTATTCGTTGGTACAACGTTATTAGCAATTTTTACTGGACTATTTTTAATAACCGGTTGGGGATATCAATTAGGATGGTCGTACATATTTAATTATTCTCCAGATTGGAACAGTATATCAATAATTAATTTACGGTTAGATGGGTTTAATGTTTTTGAAAAATACAAATATACGCTTGGCTTATACACTTGTGGTGTTGGACTACTATTTTTTCTTCTTTTCGAAGCTTTAAGAAAAACAAAAGAAATATGTAGGTCTATATTCGTAGTAAATTTAAGCAAACTATTTTCATCTTTAATAATATTCATAGTTAGTGTATGGTTGATAAACATATTTTTAGATTACGGAATGGATTATGGTAAATCTAGAGCCTTATATAATATGTCGCAATATAATGTTTCTTTTAAGAATCAAAATAATATAGTTCCTTTCATGTCAGGGGGTGTGCAAATCTATGATAAGAAAGATGTGCTATATAATGGCTATATAATAAATGGCACTGCGGAAAATGGTGTTATTTATGCCTCAGTCAATGTAAATGATATTCCAGCAACTTATGTTATAAAAGATTCACTTATGAAATCCCCGATAAGTTTTCCTACGGTTTATTATGATAAATTCATTGCCTGCATGAAATCCAAAAACAAAAATTTCTCTTATGTGATAATAAAAAGCGATCCAAATGTTAAAGAGTGTTGCACCTTAGCTTTTAAAGATGTAATTCAATGCTAGAAATTTTTCTAATTTCACCTCTCCCCTTGTGGGAGAGGTCGAACAAAGCTATGCTTTGTTCGGGAGAGGGGTATTAAAATGAGCCTACAACATTTTAAAAGGCAATTACGCACTAACCAAACCGATGCTGAAAGCATGCTTTGGTATAATTTGCGTGCCAAGCGTTTTTGTAACTTTAAATTTCGTCGTCAAGTTCAAATTAGAAAATATATTGTCGATTTTGTTTGTCATGAGCATAAATTAATTATTGAGCTGGATGGTGGTCAACATAACGAAACCTTAATTAGACTAAAAGATAATGTTCGAACTAAAGTTTTAGAAAGTGAGGGATATAATGTTATTAGGTTTTGGAATCACGATGTATTGCAAAATCGTGACGCAGTTTTAGATAAAATCTTTACGATTTTATCTAACCCCCTCTCCCGCGCTACGCGCGACCTCTCCCACAAGGGGCGAGGTGAAATAATGCAGTAGCAAAGGCACTTTATTCCCCTAAGGGGAAAGATAAAATAATTAAATAATATAGGGTAATAAACATGTCTATTGATAAAATCATCTGTGTGGGCAAAAACTATCTTGAGCATGCGCGAGAATTGGGCGATGCTATTCCGGAAAAGCCGGTGATTTTTTTAAAGCCGCCGAGCGTATTGCAGCAATGTAAGGCATGGAATGAGACTATTCAGGTTTCCTATCCGCAGGATCGCGGTGAAGTGCATCATGAAATTGAGATCGTCTTGCAAGTGGGTGACGATGCAAAAATTAGTGCCGTAACGATTGGTTTGGACATGACACTGCGCACCGAACAAGCGAAGCTTAAAAAAGCAGGGCATCCCTGGACGACGGGGAAAGTGTTTAAAGATGCAGCAATTATTGGGCCTTGGATCAAAATGGCCGATTTCCCTCAGTATCTTTATAACGAATTTAGCTTAACAGTTGATGACGAAATTCGGCAACAAGGATATGGTCGAGAAATGACGATGAAACCCGAAGATTTAATTAATTATATTGGCCAATTTTTCCCAATTTGCCCCGGCGATATTATTTTTACGGGAACCCCCGCAGGTGTGGGTGCTATTTCTGCCTCTAGTTTGGCTACCTTGAAATGGAATAAATACCAATTTAACGTTCAATGGAGCTAAATAATACGTAATGAAATTCAATATCCCACTATTATTATGGATCACTTTTTTAGATATTTTAGCGCTCAGTGTGTTTTTTGGCACCAGTATTCCGTTAATTTTAGCGCCGAATAGTGTGTTATTGGGCGCGATGAGCCAACATGATTTGATTTATGGATTTACACTCGCCATCTTGCCGATCGGCCAATTTTTGTTTGCTTCGATTTGGGGACAATTAGCCGATCAATACGGACGTAAAAGAATTTTAAGTATCACGTTGACTTGCTCAATGTTAGGTTTTTTATTAATGGCTTTGGCAATTGATGAGAAACTATTTTGGTTATTTATCATTGGACGTACGTTCAGTGCGATCGTCGCCATCAATGGTGCTTTAGCGCAAGCGAGTATGGCCGATTTTTCACAAGGCGTACAAAAAATAAAACGGTTTAATTTACAATTCATCATGGTTAGTTTTGGTTTTATTTTGGGCCCGTATTTTATTCAATGGACCACACATTATATTCATTTTTCTCATGTGTATTGGTGGGTAGGTACGTTTTACGCATTAACAGCACTTGCTGTGGTAGCGAAATTCACAGAAACGTTACAAAACATTTCGCAACAAAAAATCAAATTAACCGTCAGCTTTCAGCGCATCACAATGCTGTTTAAAGAAAAATCGATCCGCAAAATATTGTTGGTGTGGTTGGTGTTTCAACTTGGCTGGTGTTTGTTTTTTCAATTTTCCGGTGAGTTTTTATATAGTGGTCGACATTTTTCTAATGAAGCGATCAATCAATTATTTTCTTGGGTGGGTGCAGGGGTGTTGCTCACCCAAATTCTTTTCGTACCGCTAGCCGCAAAAAAAATATTACCGGCACAAATTGTCCCCTGGGCGATCATAATCGTTGGCCTAAGTTTATTACTTGGCGGTTTAGTGCCAATTGGCATGTGGTTTTATTTAACATTGGCATTTTATTGTATTGGCATCGGCTTTTTCCTGACTAACTTTAATGTTTATATTTCCAATTTAACACCCGCTACGCAACAGGGTCGTATTATGTCGATGTTGACAGCGGCACAGGCTGCCATGACCATTGTGGTAACTCTGTGTGGTAATTTTATCGCGACAAAATACTTAGCAACGCCTTATGTGATCGGCGGTGCTATTATTCTATTGAGTATAATTTTTTGGTTGTATGCTAAAAATGGTAGGTTGGCTTACGCGAAGCAAGCCAACAATTAGCCTGCTAAATTTCACCACTGACAAAATGTTTGTGACAGACTGAGATATAGCGATCATTACCACCAATTTCAACTTGTGCCCCGGTGCGTACCGGTTTCTGATCTTCATCAATACGCAACACCATGGTCGCTTTGCTGCCACAATGGCAAATGGTTTTGATTTCTATTAGGTCTTGCGCCCAGCATAATAAATATTTACTGCCTTCGAATGGTTCACCTTGGAAGTCAGTACGTAAGCCATAACACAAAACCGGAATGCGTAATAGATCCGCAACACTGGCTAATTGCTCAACCTGTTTTTTGGTTAAAAAGTGCGTCTCATCCACTAAGATACATTTTATTTTTGGATCGTTGTTTATCGCATTTTGGATATACGTGAAAAAATCGAAATCACGATCAAAGGTGATCGCATCTGCTTCTAAGCCGATACGTGATGCCACCTTACCGATTTTGTGGCGATTATCAAACGCGGGGGTGAAGATCAGGGTATGCATACCCCGTTCGTGATAGTTATAGTTAGATTGCAGTAAAGTCGTGCTTTTGCCTGCGTTCATCGCTGAGTAATAAAAATAAAGTTTTGCCATAGGGAGTATGGTAGCGTAAATTAATCGAACTGCAAAGAGATCTCAATAACCACTGGAGTTGGTTGTACCTTCTAACAAATTATTCAGCAAGCTACTGGCACCGATGCGAAACGTTTGGGGTGTTACCCAATTTTCGCCCATGATAGACTGAGCGAGTTGGATGTACTGTGCGGCCTGCTCAGCGGTGCGAATGCCACCGGATACTTTAAGTCCTAAAGTCTGAGGCGTTTTAGGTTGATAATTCTTGATGGCGTTGAGCATAATTTCTGCCGCTTCAATCGTCGCACCGACGGGAACTTTACCGGTCGAGGTTTTGAGAAAATCAGCGCCTGCAGAGAGAGCATCATTACTGGCAGCAGCAATAATTTTTGGATCTTTTAATTCACCCGTTTCTAAAATCACTTTCACAATTTTGTCACCACACGCTTTTTTCACCGCACGAACTAAATTGATCGCTCTATCAATTTCATTGGCCCGATCGCCATTCAGATACGATTTATACGGCCAAACCACATCAATTTCATCCGCACCGTCAAACAGGGCCGCTTTAACATCATCAAGCACTTCATCCACATTTTCAGTGCCACTAGGAAAATTGACAACGGTCGCAACTTTAATTCCCGTATCTTTAAGTTGCCGTATGGAAAAATCAACAAAACTTAAATACACACATACCGCCGCTACGTTGCCGAGCGGTGTAATGGCCCGATCACATAAAGTGCGAATATCGTCATTCGTATCCGTGTCATTTAAACTGGTATAATCCAGACAGTTTATCGCTAATTTTTTAAGATCGATCATATTAATCTTTTCCTTTCATAATTCCCCTCTCCCGTTTATGGGATAGGGATAGGGTTATCATTGGCAAAACTTCCCACAAAATTTCCAACTAAGCGTAACATCGAGCCTGAGGCGACTGCTGCATATTTCAAGGTTTCGGCATGTGTAATTTCGGTATTGCTTAAACCAGCCGCGTAATTAGTTACAGCAGAAACGACCACCGTGCGCAAACCACAGTGGCGTGCAATGATCACTTCGGGTACCGTTGACATTCCTACCGCCGAAGCACCCCACATCATAAAAGCGCGGATTTCAGCAGGTGTTTCAAACGTGGGACCTAATGTGGCAATCAATATTCCTTGATGCAAGGTAATATTTTGTTGTTCGGCTATTTTTAGCATACGTTGGCGTAACTCAGGATCATAAGCATGATCTAAACCGATAAAACGCGGTCCAAATTCGTCATCGTTGATCCCGACTAAAGGATTGGTAAATTGAAAATTGATGTGATCTGTGATCATCATCAAGCTTCCCGGCCCCGCATCCATATTCATCGAGCCAACGGCGTTGGTTGCAAGCAACAGTTCACAGCCGAGTAATTTCAAGGTGCGCACTAAAATTTGCACTACCGGTTTTTCAACGCCTTCATAAAAATGGACGCGACCTTGTAAACAAGCGACGGGTACACCTTGTAAGTAACCCATTACTAAACGTCCGGCATGACCGGAAACCGTTGACGTGCCAAATTCAGGTAATTCATCATAAGGAATGATCATCGGATCAGTAATGTGATCCGCTAATCCACCTAAACCAGAGCCGAGAATAATACCAATCTTAGGTTTGAAATCAGGAAAGCGAGCTTTAATAGCGCGGGTCGCGCGACCTTGTTTAGAATTCGTGGCCATAAGATACCTCAAAAATTTTGTTGGGCAAACTATAACATAATTTTTAGGCCTTTGTTTTTTATAAAACCCAATGGGTGTGAAAATCGCGCCCCAATATATGATATTATTATCGACTTTATTCAGGAGACCCTACAACGTGAAAAAACTATTAGCAATTTTTATATTAGTAACACTGCCTTTTATTTTTAATAATGTTTCTGCAGAAACGTTTGTAGCGGGTAAAGATTACACCGTGATCAATGCGGATGCGCCGAAGCAAAACCCAGTGCAGGTCATTGAGTTTTTTAATTATGGTTGCCCATGGTGTGCTTTTATCGATCCAACGGTTGAAAAATGGATCCAACACAAACCGCGTAATGTTGAATTCAAACGCGTGCCTTTAGCGTTTGAGTCAGGTTGGGGTACGTATGCAAAAGCCTATTACTTAGCTAAAGCCTTAAAGATCGAAAACAAAATCACGCCGTTATTATTCACTGCTATTCATGGTAGCGACAATACCCAAAATAATGATCTGTCTTCTACTGCAGCGATCACGGATTTTTTTGTGAAACAAGGTGTTAAGCAATCGGCAGTTGAAAATGCGATGAATAGCGCCTCACCGAGCATGACCTTGCAATTGCAAGAAGGACCGCGCATGATGAAACAATATAGTATTACGACAATGCCGACGTTTATGGTGGGTGAAAAATATCGGGTTGGTTTGGATCAAGCCAAAACACCCGAACGCTTAATGGAAATTGTGGATTATTTAGTGAAATTGGATAATAAATAAGTTTATATTGAGCTATTAAAATAAATATTGATTATATTAAAATTCATAGTAGAATACACCTTAAGGGAAAACAATATGATAGATAACAAGCGGCTCAATGAGTTGTCGGAACGGTTGGCTAATGCGGTGCCAGAGTCTGTTAAAAAAACGGGTGACGAAATTAAGCAAAGTTTTATTAAAATTTTGCAGACCGGTTTTTCTAAATTAGATTTTGTAACGCGTGAAGAATTTGATGTGCAAACCAAGGTATTAGCACGCACCCGTGAAAAATTAACGACCTTAGAAAAACAACTTACTGAGTTTGAAGAAAAACAAAAAGCTTACTAACTAATGGTTGGTGGGCATCTATTCTTCGCACAAGTACGAAGAATAGTGAGCGAGCTCACTAATGAACCTAGCAATTTTATATTCTCGTGGCCAACTCGGCATTCACGCGACTCCGATCATCATCGAAACCCATCTCGCCAATGGGTTGCCGAAATTCTTAATGGTCGGTTTACCTGAAGCGGCGGTGAAAGAAAGTAAAGATCGTGTGCGCAGTGCGATCATCAATAGTCAATTTACCTTTCCCGCACGTCATATCACGGTAAATTTAGCACCTGCTGAATTACCCAAGGAAGGTGCCCGCTTTGATCTGCCCATTGCCTTAGGAATTTTATTAGCCTCAAAGCAATTACAGGGTACCGATACCGATGAATACGAATTTGTGGGTGAGTTAGCGTTGTCGGGCGAACTCCGACCGATCCGCGGCGTGTTACCGATTGCTATCGCCACGCACCGGGCCAAACGTAAATTAATTTTACCCAGTGAGAATGCAGCTGAGGCGCGATTGATCAAAGGTTTAGAAATTTTTCCAGCCGATCATTTGTTACAAGTGTGTGCGCATTTGATCGGTAAGCAAAAAATTACGCCGTACACTGAAGATATTGTGGTACAAAAAAATCTCAGTGCTTTGGATCTGTGTGATGTCAGCGGTCAACCGCAAGCACGCCGTGCACTGGAAATTGCGGCAGCTGGTGGTCATAGTTTATTAATGTGTGGTCCACCTGGTACAGGTAAAACCATGTTAGCCAGTCGCTTAGGAACTATTTTGCCACCGATGACCTTGGATGCGGCGTTTGAAGTCGCTGCGGTGGCATCCATTACCGGTCGCGGTTTTAGCATAACGCAATGGCAACATCGACCGTTTCGCAATCCACATCACACCGCATCGAGCGTAGCGTTAGTCGGAGGTGGTAGACCACCCCGACCTGGCGAAATTTCTTTGGCGCATCAAGGTGTTTTATTTTTAGATGAATTACCCGAATTTAAACGCAGTGTGCTCGAAGCACTACGCGAACCACTTGAATCCGGCACAATTATGATTTCACGTGCGGCACAACAAGTCGAATTTCCGGCACAGTTTCAATTAATTGCTGCAATGAATCCGTGCCCCTGTGGTTACCTCAGCGATCCACGCAGTAATTGTCGCTGCACCGAAGAACAAGTACAACGTTATCGCGCGCGGATCTCTGGTCCATTATTAGATCGTATTGACATGCATCTGGATGTCACCCGCATACCACAAAGTGTGTTGCTCAAAGCCAATGAGCAAGAAAATGAATCGTCCGCCGTGGTGCAAGAGCGTGTCGTTAAAGCCCGCAATAAACAACTCGAACGCAGCGGAAAAGCGAATGTACAACTCACCAGTAAGGAATTAAACAGCGTTGCATCGCTCACACTCGATCAACAAGATTGGCTCGCCAAAGCCATGGAAAAATTACATCTCTCGGCGCGTAGCTATCATCGCTTGCTCCGCGTCACCCGCACCATCGCCGATCTGGCCAATAGTGATATCATTCAAATGTCACATCTCAGCGAAGCTCTTAATTATCGCAGCAAGATCAATCAATAGGCGGTACATAAAGCAGAAGCTGCCGTACGTAATGTCAGCGATTTCGTGCGTTTTTTACCGTTAGCTGCATCACAATCAGGAAAGCTCGTTAATTTTAATAGTCTCTCTCAAGAAATAGGGATCGCACATTCAACGATTAGTAATTATTATCAAATTAATGGCTTCGCCTTTTAATTTATCCAAATCATTGGCATACCATTTTTTGGCTTTTTAGTCATGCTCATGGTATCCGTGGATTTCATATCCTCGTCATTCATGTCCATGGTCATATCTTCCATGTTCATCTTGCTATCCATTTTCATGGCAGGTTTAGCAGGCGTTAAATCGGGTGTAGGATAATTTTCTCTTAATTGCTTAAATATTTCTTTGGGCGGTGTAAAACTAAAATCTTGGAACATAACGACGACATCTTGATCGGATTTATAGGGATCGTTGGGATCTTTAATAATATATAGACTATTTTTTACGTTTAGAAATTATAAGTAAATTCGATCTCGTTGATAAACAAACCATCATCGTTTTTAAACTGACTGGCATTGTTATAGGTAAGGTAGTGGTAGGCTAAATCATATTGTGCTTGGCTACCAAATTGAATACCAAAGCCCGCGGTTAATTCAAAGGTCGCATAGCCACCGAGTTTATTATTCGAAAATTGTTCTTGATTCATCAAGCCGATACCATAACCGAGATCGATATGCGGGGCGATGGTGTTTTCATAGGGCTGGAGTCGTTGATAACGAAAGGTTGGCGTTAAGGTGAGCATAGTGATATTGCTATAATGGGTGTTTTTTACTTTTTCGCTGTGCCAATAGGCTAAATTCGCATCCCACACACCCGTGATGTACCAATTGTTTTTGAAGGTGAAAATGTTGCCCCAATACGATTTTAAACCAATGGCAAAACCGTTCATATCTTCGGTGCCGTTGAAACTGCGAATGATACTAATACCATCTTCAGACGTATCTGCGTTCTTCGCTGCGTTGGCAATACTGAAAAAACTGCTGAATAAAATTAATAAAAATACCGCGATCTTTTTCATGTTATATCCTATAAAAAACGGGTTGATCATAAACGGTATTGTAGTGCTGCACAAGATTTAAAGAAACGATGAGCCCGTTGTAAGGGGTTTAATCGCTAAATGCTGCGCAATACTCTGGCCGATATCGGCAAACGTTGAACGCTTGCCAATGCTACCATGAGGAATATGCGGACCAAACGCCAACACGGGTATATTTTCCCGCGTATGATCCGAACCGGGCATGGTTGGATCGCAGCCGTGGTCTGCCGTGATGATCACTAAATCATCCGGCAATAATATTTTTTGTAATTCAGGTAAGCGATGGTCAAAAGCATCGAGCGCAGCGGCGTAACCTAGCACATCGCGGCGATGACCATATTTACTATCAAAGTCGACAAAATTGGAAAAAATCAGCGTTTTATCGGCGGTATTTTTTTGCATGGCGTTAAGCGTTGCGGTAAATAACGCCTCATTGCCGTCAGCATGAATTTCTTCGCTGATGCCTTGGTGTGCAAAAATATCGGCCGTTTTACCAATAGCAATCGTGGTGCCACCTTGCCGGACTAATTGTTCTAATAAAGTTGCTGAAGGGGGCGAGGTCGCTAAATCACGGCGATTGCCGGTCCGATAATAGTTACCTTGCTCGCCTAAAAATGGTCGAGCAATCACTCGCCCAATATTATACGGATCGACTAATTTACGTGCGATATCACAAATTTCATAAAGTCGTTTCAGACCAAAATGTTGTTCATGCGCTGCGATCTGAAATACACTATCTCCCGAGGTATAAACAATTGGCATGCCCGTTTTACTGTGCTCATCACCGAGTTCATTAATGATCTCCGTGCCAGAAGCATGTTTGTTTCCTAACACACCAGGGATTTTTGCTTGTGTAATAAACTCGCTAATTAACTCCGAAGGAAAGCAGGGAATTTGCGTTGCAAAATAGCCCCAATCAAAAGTCACGGGAACACCGGCAATTTCCCAGTGACCACTCGGCGTGTCTTTGCCTTTGCTGACTTCACTCGCGCAACCATACAGTGCAGTAATTTTTTTGGGTATCACTAAATTCGCCGGATAGTGGCCACAGCTAATTTTTAAGGCATTACCCAAACCTAATTGCAACAAATTAGGGATCTGTAGTGGGCATTGTTCAGCAATATGTCCGAATGTGTTAGCCTTCACATCGCCATAATTCGCCGCATCATCGGTAGCACCGAGACCGAAAGAATCCATTAATAAAATAATTGCGCGCGCCATGTCGATATATACCTACGGTGTTACGGGTAAAGCAAACAGCTTTTGCCAGTTTTTTATTACGATAATAGAAAGATAAATCCAGTAACCAATTTGTAAAAACGCAAAACCAATAATCGCACCTACTACATTAAAGAAATAATCTAAGGGAATAGAAATCACGATAAAAATCACAAAAAATATCATCGCCATACGAGTAATGCTAGAAAGATTTTTAGAAAACTGGGTTAACCACAAAAATGGGGTCAGCAAGGTGTTGATAAAAACGGTACTTGCCATCAACACTAGCGCGACATTATAGCCAACATAATCTGCACCAAAATGGCCAAGCCAGACTTTGCCATAAAATAGTATAACCAGAAAACCAATAATTGAGGGCACAAAACTTGCTAAAATAGATAATATTAGTAGTCGGCGTACTTTTGCGGAATTGAGCGTGGCGACGGCATTGCTAATTTCCGGTGAAAACAGTGCAAACACGCCAGTACTGACAGGATTGAAAATATTACAAATAATAGTCAACACGCCTAATACACCTGCAGCTTTAGGATCTCTTGAAAATATTTGAGCGAAGATAATGAGCAAAAATGCTGAGCACAGCGATACTAATAATAAAAGAAATAGATCGATAGTTGCTTTCGACCATTTATCACGAATAGCAGGAAACTTTTTAGTGTCTTTGGGAATTAATTTTTTTTTGTAATTAAATAATAGGATGCCAACCCCGGAAACAACGGTCACCCCTATATAAAAAAAGATGGCCTCAATCATGAATATTTTTTTATGTAACAGCCAAAACACACCTAATATTATTAACATTCCCACGGGCAGCGATCCGAATAAAACAAATACGGCGCGGTAACCATAACCGCCCGCTTGCGCTAAATTACCGAAGTACCACATGATCGCATACAGCGGCACCACCCACAAAAAACTCATGATAATAGAACTATCATTGTCAGGTAACACCTGATATTTCACCAAACTATGAATCAATAATGCGCCTAACAGGCCAATAACAAAAATGATTGCGAATTGGATCCAAGTCCGTTCACGGCTATAGCGTAAATACGCTGCGATAGCGCTGTTATTTTTTTGGTTACAATATTGTGGGATATATTTATTTAATCCCTGATCAACACCTAATAATAGACAAAGCGCAACCATGGAAATCATGGAAATTGTAGAAATATAAGCGCTATACGAAACGGAACCTAACATTCTCGTTAATAACACGGTCATTAAATAAGAGGCGAAGTAACCACCAAAGCTGATCGCTAAAATCATGAGTATCGGTTTAATAGGTGGGTTCGAAGTATCCATCGCGTACGCTTCCTTTCATTTATAAAATTTTTGACAAAAACTGCTGAATCGCTTGCTGGGTGAGTTGCGGTTGATCACGATAAATGGGATCACCGGTATTTTTAATCACAACTCTTTCCACGTTCGCATTACACATTAATTTTGCGGTGCTTTCGGAACAAATCGGCGGATGCACCCAATCGTATTCACCCGCCAAATACAATACGGAACAGGTGATACGATATAAATCAGCCGTCAAATCAAAGGTACCAAACTCATCCGTCATAAATTTTTGCCAAGTCATAGGATGTTGCTGACACTGCGCAATTTCTTGGGGTGTATACGCATTTTTAGAATAAAGATTTATAAATAATTTATAGTTGTCAGCGTCCCAATTAGCATCCCAGTTAGCATCACACATACGCAGTTTTTCAGAAATGGCTGTGGCCTCTTCTTTCGTTTTACCAAAATATTCGGTGAGTGATTTGTAGCATGCAGCGACGCGTTCGTCGGTTTCGCGTTTGGCATTGGTATTGCAAAGGATCAATGCAGCAACGTCGTTAGGATACCGACTGGCATAGGCTAAACTAATATAACCGCCATGTGATACACCTGCTAAGATGGGTTGCTGAATGTTTAGTGTTTGGCAAAATTCGTGTAGATCCGAAACATGTTGAGCAATATTGAGTTTATCTAAAGTACAATCATCGCTGCGACCACTACCGCGTTGTTCATAAAAGACGATGCGTAATTTATCAGCGGCAAAACGTCCCCAAAAATCGCTATACATATGGGTATCAACTAATCCGGGAGCGCCATGAATAAACAACAACGTTTTAGTTTCTTGATCACCCAGGCTTAACGCTGGACCCAACGTCTCATAATAAATCTGTAGTTTGTCTTTTAATTCAATATAGGCCATGAGCATATTATAGCGAGCTTGCTGCTATAATGCCACGATATGAAGATCAACTTAATAAACGCTATTCATGATGCCGTCACCTGTTTAAAAAACGGGGGGGTCATTGCGTATCCAACTGAAGCAATTTATGGCTTAGGTTGCGATCCATTTAATAAAAAGGCTGTACAACGTTTGCTCAAGATCAAACAACGTTCGATTGAAAAAGGATTGATTTTAATCGCGACTGATTGGGAGCAAGTGAAAGCACTAACCTTACCTATCCCAGAAGAAAGAATGCGTAAAATACAGGCAAGTTGGCCAGGCCCCTATACCTGGGTGTTCCCTGCTAGTCCCAAAGCACCCCCTTGGATCACGGGTAATTTTGAGACCATTGCTTTACGGATCACCGATCATCCAATCGCCCGGCAGCTATGCCGCCAATTTGGTGATCCCATTGTTTCTACCAGTGCTAACCTCGCTGGCGCATTACCTGCTAAAACAGCCGTCGAGCTGCCCGACTCGTTACTAGCTCACATTGATTTTATACTTAATGGTCAAACAGGCATCCTCGAAACCCCGACGATGATTGCAGATGCAATAACGGGGGAAATTCTCCGGGCTATTTAGTTTATCCTTATTCACGATAAAATATTTCTACTCCATCAGGTGAGATGGTTAGTTTTTTATGATCATAAGAAAACGATCCGTTTTCAGGAAAAGTAAAAATTTGTTTTAAATTCCCATCCACATATAAGAACAAACTTTGTAAATTTGCTTTGTAATTATAAAATCTCAACCCAACCCCTGGTGCAAGCGGTTTATACCCACTAAACGTTAAACCAAATTGTGTTGCTATTTTGGTAGCGGGCGTTGCCTCTATTGTTAACCTACTCATATTAAGTTCTGGTGGAGATAATGGCGAAGGCATCGTAAGACTTTTTCTTGGAGAACGTCGTGCAGGAGTTAAGCATGCCGCAGGTAATCTTGCAGAAAGTCGTGGTGGTGAACCGACCTCCATCGCCGATGACATAAAATCAATATTATCTAGATCAAGCATGGGAAGACCGCTGGGTGAAGCAGCAAGTGACGATTCTATGGTAGCTGCACTAAAGACCCGATCAAAAGACCTTTTTAACTGTCTCTTAGCTCGCGGACTCACCAGTGTAAGCGTCACATCATCTTTTCTTCTTATTGCAACCTCTTGCAGCGTGTGAAACCTTTGCAACGAAATTCTATGGAATTTTATATTTTTAACCTGGGGATTTTGAACTAAAATTGGCAGAAATTGCTGCAAAGTTTGATCATCAGCATCATGAAAAGCTATTGTTGCACAGGATAACCTTGTAAATAGGTTTTGCCAATCGAGGATAAAATCAGATTCACCATTAATAACAGTACCATCAAATTCTATCTCTGAGGTAGCATTGTGGCGTAGACTGTTCAATCGTTGAATAGCTTGAAAACTTTCCACTGAGAAATCGTAGATCATATTATTATCTCTTTATTGTATACTGGAGAACGTGTTATTCGGATTTTGATAGAGGATAACAAAAACTCCTTGAGTAAGCACGGAATTTTTTTATCATAATGTTGAGTTATAGAAATGGCATTATTCCCGCTATACCTGCTTGTATACAAACTGTTCGCAAAGAATCATCAATTTTTATCCATTCTAGATAATGTTTATGTAAAAAAATAATAATTCGATCGGAGTCTTTACCGACATATTGTCTACTAGTGACATCTAATAAATCTTTGATCAATTCTATAGCTCTTTGTTTATCATCAATTTCGAGACAAAGCGCAGCTTTTTTTAAGTTACTTTCTAATGACGTATCCAGTTTAACGCTAATAAGTGCTTGGAAAATTTTCTTAGCCTCGGTATCATCAGTAATTTCTTGCTTGAACCTTTTCAAAATATCTGTATCAGTAGGTGCTATTTTTATAGTATATTTTGAAATAATTTCCATCCAATGGATCGCATTTAATTTTAGCTGGTCAGAAAATAATTGATCAAGATGGGGATTGATGGAGCGAAGTAATTCATTGTTCCCAGAACAATTTAAAAACTGATTAAGTGCACATTTAAAATTTTTCCAGATCGCTTTTTTTCTAATTATATCGAAAGAATCATCATCAAGCTCTTCGCTTATCTCTTCTATAAAATTCACAAACCGAGCGGCTATGGCTACAGGGGGATCTATAGAAATGCAGGGAGGAAAAGGGTTAGAAAAGTACATAAATTACCTTTATTATTATTTATTTCTAAAAATTAATCGAGTGACAGCTTAATAATAACATATGGCTAAAAAGGGCACTAGTAATTGTGCCCTTAATACGATGCTCAAGGCGAAGGAGCCCCATTTGATAGGGTGAGGTAATCTATCAAAAGTACAGCAAGAGCAGTCATAAAAGGGGACACTATTATTATTTGTATAGATAATTTCGATATGATTGGGATTAGCATAATTATTTGATCCAGATTCGGATTTAGTGCAGCGCCTGCGCTTGGAGCAGCACAGGGAAGCTCGCCACAACTAAAAGGCGGCTATCTTTAGGCTAGCAACTGCTTCTCTAAGTAGCTTTCATAACTACCGCTGTAGTCCCGAATATCATGTGCCGTGATCTCGATAATTCGGTTAGCGACCGACGACACGAACTCGCGATCGTGGCTGACGAAGATCACCGTGCCTTCAAATTCTTCCAGTGCTGTATTGAGTGATTCAATCGACTCCATATCTAAGTGGTTGGTGGGTTCATCAAGAATTAAAATATTTGGTTTTTCTAGCGTGAAACGCGCAAATAATAAACGCGCTTGTTCACCGCCCGACAATACGCGCAATTTTTTCTTGTCGTCGCTGCCGGTAAATAACATGCGGCCTAAAGCGCCGCGGATCGATTGTTCATCGTCGCTTGGTTTTTTATAACGGTATAAGTATTCGTAGGTGGTTTCGTCTGATTGAAACTCAAGGGAGTGATCTTGCGCAAAATAAGCCACTTGGGCCTGTTCGGCAAAGCGGATCACGGCTGGCTTATTATCACCATTACTATCGGGTGGTAAATCACCCATGATGCACCGCAACAAGGTCGTTTTACCAACGCCACTGGCGCCGATGATCGCCACTTTACTACCGGCTTCGACCATAAAATTAACGTTTTTAAATAAAGTGTTATCACCAAAACTTTTTGTTAAATGTTCTACGGTTAAGGCTTGGCGGTGTAATTTTTTGTCTTGAATTACTTTGATATACGGATTTTTTCGACTCGAGGGACGAATGTCTTCTAATTTAATTTTTTCAATTTGGCGGGCGCGTGATGTTGCTTGGCGCGCTTTTGACGCATTAGCCGAGAAACGGCGCACGAAGGCTTGCAGCTCTTCAATTTGCGCTTTTTTCTTGTCGTTGTCTGCCGTCATTTGGGTGCGTTTTTGTAATGAGGCCATGGTGAAATCGTCATAATTACCGGGATAAATGCGTAGGTCGCCGTAATCCATATCCGCGATGTGGGTGCAAATACTGTTTAGAAAATGGCGGTCATGCGAGATCACGACGATGGTCGCTTTGCTGTCTTGCAAAATAGTTTCTAACCAACGAATGGTGTTGATGTCCAAGTTGTTGGTCGGTTCATCGAGTAACAAAATATCAGGATTGGCGAATAAGACTTGTGCTAATAACACGCGTAATTTTAAGCTCGGTGGCACTGCGCTCATCAGGCCATTATGATAGATCTCGGGAATGTCTAAGCCGAGTAATAACTCACCCGCACGGGCTTCAGCCGAGTAGCCATCCATCTCCGAAAATTGTACTTCTAAATCTGCGACGCGCATACCGTCGTCTTCGCTCATATCGGGTAGTGAATAAATGCGGTTACGCTCTTCGGAGATCGCCCATAATTCTTTATGCCCCATGATCACCGCATCAAGGACGCGCACGTTTTCATAGGCATATTGATCTTGACCTAAAACGCCAACACGTTCGCCAGGGGTGATAGAAATAGAACCGAGATTGGGGGGGAGAATGCCGCTTAATACTTTCATAAAAGTGGATTTACCTGCGCCATTCGCGCCGATCAGACCATAGCGATTGCCATTGCCAAATTTGGCATTGACGTTTTCAAATAAGGGTTTATCACCAAATTGTACAGAAATTGTGGATGCAGTTAACATAATCGATTTGCTTCATTTTTAGTTATTTCAAGGATGCGCAGTATACAAGTATTAGCGGGATGAGTACAATCCCCTTTTATTTATTCAGGATGAATTTTATGCCCCAGGCTGTGCAACTCAAAATTTTAGACCCCCGTATTGGTACCGAATTCCCCGTGCCGCACTATGCGACCCCAGGTTCAGCGGGAATGGATCTGCGGGCGTGTATAGAGCGGATTCTTGAGTTGGCACCAGGACAAACAGAACTGATCCCCACGGGTATTTCCATTTACATTGCTGATCCGGCATTGGCGGCTATTATTTTGCCGCGTTCCGGTTTGGGGCATAAGCATGGTATCGTACTGGGTAATTTAGTGGGTTTGATCGATTCTGATTACCAAGGGCCATTGATGGTGTCAATGTGGAATCGGGGTGACACGCATTTTAAAATTGAACCGGGTGATCGGATCGCGCAAATTGTATTTGTACCTGTGCTGCAAACACAGTTTACAATCGTCGAAGAATTTGTGATGACCGATCGCGGCGAGGGTGGCTTCGGCAGTTCGGGACATAAATAGGAAAAAAATATGAAATATCAAATCAACAACAATATTCCGCAATCTATTTTTCGCGCGTACGATATTCGCGGCATCGTCGATGAAACACTGACCGAAAACAATGTGTACACCCTGGGTCGCGCGATTGGCAGCGAAGCCCAACAACGCAATGTACAGCGCATCGCGATTGCGCGCGATGGTCGATTATCGGGCCCGACCTTATCGAAAGCCTTGGCCCAAGGCTTACTCGATAGCGGCTGTGATGTGATCGACATTGGTGCTGTACCCACGCCGGTTTTATATTTCGCGACACATTTTTTAAAAACGGGTTCGGGGGTGATGTTAACCGGCAGTCACAATCCGGCTAATTATAACGGTTTAAAAATGATGCTCGGCGGCGATACCTTAGCAGAAGAAGCGATCCAAGATCTGTATCAGCGCATTATGGAAGAACAATTACATAATGCTTCAGGAAAACTAGAAGTAGTGGATGTGTTGCCTGATTATCTTGCACGTATTACCTCGGATGTTGTCTTACAAAAACCGCTTAAAATTGTGGTTGATGCCGGTAATGGCATTGCTGGCAAAGTCGCGCCACAACTTTATCGTGAACTCGGTTGCGAGGTGCTTGAGCTTTTTTGTGAAGTGGATGGTACATTTCCGAATCATCATCCTGATCCGAGCAAAGAAAAAAATCTGCGGGATTTAATTAATAAAGTTAAACAGGCAAAAGCCGATGTCGGTTTAGCATTCGATGGTGATGGCGATCGACTCGGCGTGGTCACAAACGATGGTACTATTATTTCGGCCGATCGCCAATTAATGCTCTATGCCATTGATGTGTTAAAACGTGTACCAGGCGCCCCGATTATTTATGATGTGAAATGTACACGTTTATTAGCTGAAGTGATCCGTGAGCATGGGGGGCAACCCTTGATGTGGAAAACCGGACACTCATTGATCAAAGCTAAAATGAAGGAAATTCCTGCGCCATTAGCGGGTGAAATGAGTGGTCATACGTTTTTTAAAGAACGCTGGTTTGGTTTTGACGACGGTTTGTATACAGGAGCGCGTTTGTTAGAAATTTTATCGCAAACGGTAAAATCGTCGCAGCACGTGTTTGCCGAATTACCCAATGGCATTAGCACACCCGAAATTAATATCGACATGGATGACGATAAAAAATTTGTGTTTATCGATCGCTTAAAACAACACGCACAATTTATCGAGGGTGAGGTGTTTACCATGGATGGCATTCGAGTGGAATTTAAAGATGGCTGGGGATTAATTCGTTGCTCAAATACGACACCGTGTTTAGTGTTGCGTTTTGAAGCCGATACCGATACGGCTTTAGCGCGGATCCAGAAAGTATTTAAACAGCAGATGTTATTAGTTGAGCCAGAAATGGTAATTGATTTCTAGTCCGTCGCCTGTCATCCCAGCTTTCGCTGGAATGACGAGTTACAGCAAATCAACCTTCGCCGCACAAATAAAATCATTTTCCGACAATGCATCAATGGCATGCGTGGTGAATAACACGTCGCAATAGTTATAACCAAGCTTCAGATCAGGATGATGCCCTTCTTTATTGGCGATATAAGCAATCGCATTGGCGAATTCCATCGTCTGCCGAAAATTTTTAAAACTAAATTGTTTGCTGATCGACTTATAATTACTGCTAACTTTCCATTCTTTTAAATTAGTCAATAATTTAGTAATTTCAACGTTAGTTAATGTCGGCGTACCGCCTTCACAAGGCACACATTTTTTATTAGATAAATCACACGTTGTCATATTTTTCTCCCTCACTCTGCCCTCTCCCAGAAATGGTAAAGGGGAATTTTGTAGGGGCGACCCGCTGGTCGCCCTCCTAGCCAATTAACACAATACAAACGCTGGCTCAATATCGCCATGAATATGCGCTGTTTCTAATAGTTCTAGTAAATTCATTTTTTGAATGCGGTACAGATCGTGCATGCTATCAATGGTGTAATAGAGTTTTTGAATTTCATCATAACGATAGGGTGTGCGCAATGCGTGTAATTCGTCGAGTGGCACCCGCTTCGGAATGGAGCTGGTGGCTGCATAAATCGTTTCTTCTTTAGAAGATAAAATACCACCGCCATAGACTTTAATTTTATTGTTATGTTGGATCAAGCCAAATTCAATGGTGAACCAAAATAAACGGGTTAAAATCTTCTGGCCTTTTTTATCGGCTTCAAGCGCACTTTTGCCATACCATTCAACAAAGTCTGCATAGCATTGATTTGTTAATAGGGGGCAATGACCGTAGAATTCATGAAAAATATCCGGCTCGGGTAAGTAGTCTAGATCTTGGCGACGACGGATAAAACTGGCCGCGGGAAATTCTTTATTAGCTAACATTTTAAAAAATTTGGACTGCGGAATGACCGCATCGACGGGTACCACTGACCAGCCCGTACGGGCTTGCAAAACTTTATTAATGTCAGCACATTGGGGGACGCGATCGCGTGGCATGTTGAGAATAGTTAAACCATCCAGATATTCTTGGCAGGCAAATTCTGCTACCACTTTATCTTGACGGTCAATCAAAATAGCCCACGTTTCATTTTCTTCATCACTGAATTGAATAAATCCGTTATGATCCGCCTGCTTAGCAAGGTATTTAAATTCCATATTGTACTCGATAGTTTTTTATTTTTTCGATATCGGCATCTTGCCCGATTTGTTGCAAGTATTCCACAATATTATCCAGATCAATAATACTCGTGACGGGAATATTATAACGTTTGGTAATTTCTTGAATAGCCGATTGCGTGCCTTGACCCCGTTCTTGGCGATCCAGCGAAACGATCACACCGACAGCTGTTGCGCCTGCTGCGTTCAAGATCTGCATCGATTCGTTGATGGCCGTACCCGCCGTGATCACATCATCAATGATCAGAACTTTTTTGTCACGCAGATCGCTGCCCACAATATTACCCCCTTCACCATGATCTTTGGCTTCTTTGCGATTAAACGCGTAGGGTACATTGTGTTTAAAATTTTGCGCTAAGGCGATGGCGCTGGCCGTGACCAGCGGAATGCCTTTATAAGCGGGGCCAAATAATACCGCAAAATCTAATTTATTATTCATGATGGCAGCGGCATAATAGTGGCCAATTTTGGCTAGATCTTCACCCGTATTGAATAAACCAAAATTGAAAAAATAAGGACTCAGGCGTCCTGATTTGAGTTTAAATTCACCAAAAGAAAGTACGTTTCGGCTGATACAAAACTTTATAAAGTCGAGCTGGTATGGTTGCATAGATGTCTCCAGTTTGTCATTCCCTCCAGTTCGTCATTCCAGCGAAAGCTGGAATCTAGGATGGATCCCAGCTTTCGCTGGGAAGACGCAGCGTTTAGCCACGAAATCTGTTAAAGTTTAATCTAAATAGTATGGCTACTCAACAGGAGTTCTTTTAATGCGCGTAATTTCTTTTAATATGAATGGCATTCGCTCGGCGGCGAAGAAAGGCTTTTTTGACTGGCTCACCGAGCAAGATGCAGATGTGATTTGCTTACAAGAGATCAAGGCTCAGGAAGCACAATTGACCGATAGTATTTTTTTACCTGAATGCTATCATCGCTATTTATTTTCAGCACAAAAAAAAGGCTATAGTGGCGTGGCTATTTATACTAAACAAAAGCCAGATAATGTGTTGTATGGTTTAGGTTGGGAATTGGCGGATTATGAAGGTCGTTTTCTGCAAATTGATTTGGGTAAATTAAGCATTGCGTCTTTGTATCTTCCATCAGGTTCTTCGGGTGAAGAACGCCAAGAACAAAAATTTATTTTTCTCGACAAGTTTACTAAAGAGTTAGAGCTTTTTAAAAAACAAAATCGGGATTTTATTATCTGTGGCGATTTTAATATTGTGCATAAAGAAATCGATATTAAAAATTGGCAAAGCAATCAGAAAAATTCCGGTTGCTTGCCGGAAGAGCGAGCGTGGTTAGATAAACTATTTGATGAAATGGAATGGGTAGATGCGTTTCGGCATCTTAACCAAGATGCGTATCAATATACCTGGTGGTCGAATCGTGCCAATGCGCGGACTAATAACGTCGGTTGGCGTATTGATTATCAAGTCATTAGTCCGAGTTTAAAAGACAAATTAGTCAGTACTTCAATTTATAAAGACACGTGGTTTTCGGATCACGCACCGCTGATCATAGATTATGATCTTTAACCACGATGCGCTGCTTTTTGTAAATTAATTAATTCTTTAATGCCTGTTTCGGCTAACCCGAGCATCGTGGTTAATTGTTCATGCGAAAATGCGTTATTTTCTGCAGTGCCTTGCACTTCAATGAACTGACCTTGTTCCGTCATGATGACATTCATATCAGTTTCAGCGCGGCTATCTTCTGCATAATCTAAATCGAGAATGGCTTGGTTGTCATGAATACCGACCGAAACAGCGGCGATCCATTGGCGAAACGGATCGGTACTCAGTAATTTTTTGCGTTGCATCCAATTGAGCGCATCCACTAATGCTAAACAGGCTCCGGTGATCGCAGCGGTGCGCGTGCCTCCATCGGCTTGGATCACATCACAATCGAGCGTGATCGTGTGATCACCTAATTTGCTGAGATCCACCGCAGCGCGCAGCGCGCGCGAAATTAAACGTTGGATCTCTAAAGTACGCCCACCTTGTTTACCATGCGCCGCTTCGCGACCCATTCGGCTACCGGTCGAGCGCGGTAACATGCCGTATTCAGCGGTGATCCAGCCACCTTTTTTATCTTGCTCTTTCATCCAGCGGGGCACACCTTTAACAATGGTGGCATTGCATAGTACCTGGGTGTCACCGAAGCTGACCAGTACCGAGCCTTCGGCATGTTTCGTATAATTGCGCTGCAAGTGGATGGGACGTAATTGATTGGGTG
>SHZH01000083.1 GCA_009692385.1 Gammaproteobacteria bacterium
AAATTATCTTACTGTACCGCATTGTGGGAAGTTGTGGGTAATCGTGTGACTTAAATCCTATCGAACAATACTGGGCGATTATTAAATCTAAAATTAAGAAATCTATTTCTGGTTATTCTGATTTATATTCTTGTATTGAATTTGTTTTTTAAACTATCTGAAAGCTAAAATACTATAATATAATCAATTCATCAACAACTCAGGTCTGTATTCAAAGTGCATGGTGTCGTAGTGATACCATTTTCCGCCCCAAATAAAGCCGTGTTTTTCAAATATTTCTACAATTTCATGCGGAATGGCGTTTTTATAGGCATAACCGCCTTTTGACCATTGCCAATAATCAGCGTGTTTGGTGTTGATGTCGATGGCGATGGCGAAAGAATGATTGCTTAATCTGTCTGTGCCGCTGATGACGCGCCAGTTGAATGTGCCTGAGGTGTCCATGACGTATTTTTTTAATGCAGAGGGTACTTCGTCTAATTCTTGGGAAATTTGTTCCAATTTAGCAGCGACACCGTTGACGCTTTGAATTTTGATGGTTTCGCCGTCTGATTTAGGCAGCCATTTTAGGGAGGTTAAATGGCTTTTGACTTCTGACGAACTCGCGCCGTACATCCGTTTAAAAAACTCTTCGTTTCTAATCCGTCCAGCGTCAACATTCAACGCGGGCGGGACGTAGGAATTTGCGCCGATAGGGTAGGGGAAGGCAAACATATCTTCAACGTCAGCTTGCTCTAGCAATTGGTCAAAGGTTTTTTGTTTGCCATCGTCATACAGTTGCCGCTCGCCAGACTTCCAAACGATTGTGTTATTCTCGCAGGCGACTAACTGTTCAGGATAGGCTTTGAGGAGTTTATCGGCATTTTTATCGCAAACCGCGTGGGCGTAATGGGTAACGCAGGACAG
Organism: Gammaproteobacteria bacterium; assembly: GCA_009692385.1. GTDB lineage: Bacteria > Pseudomonadota > Gammaproteobacteria > JABDGN01 > JABDGN01 > SHZH01. Next base: position 907 of record SHZH01000083.1, read on the forward strand.
GCATAAAGCAGCGACTAAGGCTTTCATTGTAAATAAACCTCGATGTATTGATTGTAGATATTCACTAATACCACAGGCGTGCTGTTGAGTATGCTATCAGTGGTTGTGCGGTCAATACGCCCTTTTTCCAACATCGTTGCTACGCGTCCACGATTGTCTTTGTCGTTGAAAAAATGATCCCCCGTGTCGTCGTTATCACGAATATTAAATTTATGATAATTAGCGCGATCTTGACGAATAATGTCAGCGACTAACTTTAAACGCGTACCATCACTGTTGAAATGATCTTTAGAACTTAAGCGGGCGGTGTAACTATCCACTATCATTTCTTGTGTGTGACTGGGTTGAGTTCTTGGTTCAGGAGCTTCGACGGCAGCGGTTGCTTGGGTAAACTGGTCTAGCCGATTGTGCGCTAAAGATTCAAACTTACCTCTAGGATATTGAGCGAGATAGGCACGAAAATCTTCTGGATTACTACTATTCTTGATGCTATCCCAAAAGCTAAGTTCAATACTGGAAGAGTCTGTTTCAGCGGCAATAACGGGAGCAGTTGATGCTTGAGAAGTTGCGCCGCAACCCGCAAAACAAAATTCGCCTTCAATACTGCCTTCCATCCACGGTTCTTGCTTACCCAGTGAAGCTGCTTTTACTTCGCTCACCACCGTCTTTAGACTGAGTTCAATTTGTTCGCTACTGTTCATTTGAGTGAGCAATTTGCTAGTATAAAGTCCATTGCGACCTTCGCCATCGGCTGCTACGCTACCCGGCCGCGTGGCATAGGAAATCAGCGTGCCAGTCGGTGCGCTGACGCGTGCTAAACCACCTGCTGCTGAACGAAAACTGCGGGCGAAGGGGTTATTACGACAAGCATCCAGAAAAACTAAATTGAGACGCGTTTTTGAGTCATCCAAAATGTCCATAATTTGCCTGATGGCAATACTTTGGTTAGGGACATCTTCTTCCGTCTGGATTTTGGCATCGACAGCGGGAAAATAATTTTCGCCTTTAATCTGAATGCCATGACCTGCATAAAACACTAAGGCAACAGCACCTGGTTTGAGTTTGCTGCGAAATTCGCTAAGAATCGACCCAATCTCTCGCATACTAATATTATTATGACTAACCACATCGAACCCCAGACTGCGCAGTTTATCTGCCATATCGGTGGCATCGTTGACAGGGTTAGCCAGCGGGGAGTTTTCATAAGTCGCATTACCAATCACCAAGGCGACCCGCTGCTCTTTTGCCCTCAGTTGACCACTGAAAACTGTGCAGACAATGAAACTAATCCAGATAATGGCTGTTAGTATTTTTGGCATAATGCAACTCATAGTATTTGTTGGTGTATCTTAAGCACTGATGTTATGCATGAAAAAGCAATAGTCCACGAAAAGCACAAAAGGCACGAAACAAATCAAAGCTAATGCGTCTTGTCCACGCATTAAATCATACATATTATTATTTTTTAGTCGTTTTCGTGCTTTTCGTGTCTTTCGTGGACAAAAATGTTCTTGTTCGCAACATCAGTTAAACATTTTGTCAGACGTGAATCTTATTGCAACAACACCGCGACACTAATAACGACAGCACTGATTAACATCGCCCACACAGTCGTTTTATGATTAATTTCCATTTGTTGGCGCATTAATTCTAATTCCCGCCGTTGTGCTTCAGCGCGTTGTTGGGCGTAAGCGGCATTATCCAAGGCTTTATAAAGCAACGAAGGAATTTCGGGAAACTGTTCAGCAAATTCAGGGAACTGTTTAATGATGCGCGTGATTTTCGCTTTCGGGCCAATTCGGTCATGAAACCAACCTTCTAAAAATGGTTTCGCCGTTTGCCATAAATCTAAGTCGGGATAAAGTTCACGTCCTAAACCTTCAATATTCAGTAAGGTTTTTTGTAATAACACCAATTGTGGTTGGACGTGCATATCAAATCGCCGCGCGGTTTGAAATAAACGCAGTAATAACTGCCCAAAAGAAATATCTTTTAACGGTTTTTCAAAAATCGGTTCACAAACACTGCGAATCGCTGATTCAAATTCTTCAATACGCGTGCCGCTGGGAACCCAGCCTGATTCAACGTGCATTTCTGCCACTTTGCGATAATCATGATTGAAAAATGCTAAGAAATTTTCTGCCAGATAACGTTGATCCGATAATGACAACGTGCCAACAATACCAAAATCCACCGCGATATATTTATTGGGTAAATCGACAAAAATATTACCAGGGTGCATATCGGCGTGAAAGAAATTATCCCGAAATACTTGGGTAAAAAATATTTCCACACCCCGTTCGGCGAGTGATTTGAAATCTGCACCGCCTGCTCTTAATGCGGCAATATCACCCACGGGTATGCCATGAATACGCTCCATCACCATGACTTTTTTGCGGGTCAATGGCCAGTGAATTGCAGGAATATAAATCAGTTCTGAACCTTCAAAATTACGGCGTAATTTTGCCGCATTGGCTGCTTCACGGACTAAATCCAATTCATCCAAGGTGGTGCGTTCAAATTCTGCGACTACTTCCAACGCGCGTAAGCGTTTAGCATCTGCCCAAAAGCGTTCTGCAATTTTTGCTAATTCATATAGCAACCCCATGTCAGACAAAATGCGTTGCTCAATATCAGGGCGCAACACTTTAACGACCACTTGTTCGCCCGTGTGTAGTACCGCAGTATGCACCTGCGCAACCGAAGCAGAAGCGAGGGGAGTCGGGTCAAATTCAGCAAAGGCTTCCGCTATGCTCATGCCCAGTTCTGATTCAATAATCGCGCGTGCAATATCATTACCAAACGGCGGCACACGGTCTTGTAATTTAACCAATTCATCGGCTATATCATCGGGTAGCAAATCTTTGCGCGTCGATAAGGCTTGCCCAAATTTAACGTAAATTGGCCCTAAATCTTCTAAGGCACGGCGAATACGCACACCACGCGGGTCGGATTCTTTTTTTAACCAATAATACGGCGAAAAAATAGCTAGATAACGAATCGGACGGAATAAATGGGTTTTTAAGACAATTTCATCTAACCCATGCAGAATAAGAACCCAGCTAATATGGATTAAACGAAAAACTATTTTAGGATGAATCACGGATTACCTTTGTTAAGTAGCTGATTAGGTGAGTACGGTTAGTTGTTGGCAATAAGCCTGCGCGGTCTCAAAGACCTCGTAAGTTTATTTTATACGCTCAGACTGATGAGTATAAACGTATCAAGCCGCTATTTTTTGGCGTAATGATTTTCCAAGCGTTCAACACGACTTTGCAAACGATCAAAATCGGTGCGTAATTTATCGACTTGGGCGTAGAAAATATCCGCTTCTGGGACAGCGGGCAAATCGCGCGTTTCTTCTTGCAGAAATTCGCTACTGTTGAGCTTGAAAGTATCCAGCGATTCTTTACTCCAGTTTTTACCTGCGCGAAAAAATTCCGCTAGATTGTGAGCGACGGTTTCGCCTGTATAACGCGCCAGTTTGCCTTCTAAATTAATATCCAGCTTAGCAAAAAGGTCTTGAAATTTTCGCCCTGTATTCATATCGCCGTCAATAGTCACTTCGCCTGAGAAAATAGCGTTCATCGGTTTAGCACTGAGTCCCATTAAACCAAACGCCACCAATGAACCTGTTAAATGGGTATCGGCAGGCTGGGGTAAATCATCCAAACATTGAATACTATCCGCTGTTGGGCATAAATAAATGGTTTCATGAAAAGGCGTAATCGTAATGGCAACAACTTTGCCCACTAACGGCGCGAGAACGCTACTGACATTGTCATCTAAAGACAAATAACGATTAATCGCGCTTTCCAGCGTGGCAATAATAAGCGGTTTTATGGTCATGGAATAACACCCTGTTCGTTGGCTAACTGTTGTAAATAATCGCTCATGTCTTCGTTATTAACACGCGCATAAATATCGGTGACGGCTGACGTAAAAGTCACCTCATCGCCTAAAAAATAATGTTCTGAAATCCAGCCATTCACACGGCGGCACACGTCAACATCAACAAAATCCTGCTCGATTAACACATATTCTTGTAAGCTATGGATAGTTTTATCAGCGTGTCGCGTTATTATCAAACGAAAGCCATACGCGATAATCGGCTAAATATTTTGCTTGCTTGACGTGTAACATGGTTAATTACTCCAATGGTTCGATAGTCAATAATAGTTTTCTTGCTTTGCAATTCGTCCAATTTTCAAATAATTCATCACGGTTTAATGCCAGCCATTCTAAAACCATAGACAAGGCACGGCGCGGTATTTTTCCTTCCATAACCACGCCATTTAAACCAATTATCGCGGCTCTTCCTGATTTCGCGGGGTAGCGACTAGATATAGTACCATCAACAAGAGTATCGTTACGTCCTAGCCCCTAACAAGACAGTGATAAATCAAGGTATAGTTAATCGGTGTACTTATCAGGTACTCTATGTATTTTTGTTTTGTTATCATGCCTCATAAACTCTCATTTTGCTAAATAGCGACAGCCCTAATGTTGAATCCTGAATATTTTATGCAGCTTGCCATAGAGCAAGCCCTGCTCAATCCTGATTACCCCTTTGGAGCGATTGCTGTACATCGCACTAGCCATGAAATTGTAGCGACAGGTTTTAATCAAGCAAGCCATAATCCCACGTTACACGGCGAAATGGTGGCAATTAATAACAGTGCGGCACAACATCCGTCTTTGGATTGGCAAGAGCTTGATTTATATACCACCGCTGAACCGTGTGCTATGTGTCAAAGTGCTATTTTATGGGCGGGTATAGCTAAAGCAAAATAAAATGATTTAAAAGAGCTGAGAGAACAGTGTATCAGTGGAGCAGTTTTTCTTTCTTCTAAGTGCTTTAGCTTGCGCCCATTTGTGTTCAATAGGATTTAAGTCAGGTGAATAAGGCGGCAAGAATTCCAAG